>CANQHZ010000029.1 GCA_947623805.1 uncultured Lachnospiraceae bacterium
TTACTCTGAGGTATCTTTTTATCAACCACCTTCCTTGGAATTCCCTATATTTGAATTATACAGGAAGCTCCTTTTAATTTAATGAAATATGCTGATTAAAAATTGATTATGTATTTATGCGCTATAATAATCTTTTAACTGTTGTATATTATATCATTTAAAAAAATTTTTGCAATCGTTTAATTTATAAAAAAATAATGATAAAAATTCAGGGATTGGGAAAGCGTTGATTGCAGCGGCAAAAAAATTTTTGTATAATTATAATATTCAATCATTCTGGAAAGGAAAATCAAAAATATATGCGTTTTACATTTAACAGCAGCGACTGGACAACAATAGAGCAGGGGGAAAAGGATTGTTTCCTGCTTGCAAACGGGCTTGGCGGGTATTGCAGCCTTTCTGTAATAGGCGCGGCGGCAAGGGGCGACGAGGCGCTTTTGATGGCTGCGCGCAAAGCGCCGAATGTCAGGTGGCATTTGGTGACTAATGTCTTGGAGGAACTCACAGTAAACGGCAGAAAATACACGCTTATGTCACAGCGAATGAAGTCAGGCGGCGACCATGAAGGCTTTAAATATCTGCGCGAGTTTACTTATGATGATTTTGATAAATCTGCGCCCGTATGGAAATACCAGATAGAAGACATAACGCTTTACAAAACCCTTGTAATGCCGCATGGGGAAAATACAGTGGCTGTAAAATACACTGTTGAAGCCTCAAATAAAGCTTCAAATTTTGACGCCTTGAAAAACGTAAAACTTGAAGTTACGCCGCTTATAAGGCTTACGCCAAAGAAAGAAAGCTTTGATGCCGGCGGTAAATACGTTTCAGAGCCTTATAATATTGAAAATGCTAAAGATGAATGCTGTAAAGACATTGACGGGACTGAAAATTCCAGTTATGCCAAAATCGGAAATATCGCAATAGTAAATCCAAATACAGTCAACAAAAAACGACACAAGTGTCACAAAATAACGCACGACGGCTACTCGCTATATATTTCCACAGACGCAGGGATAGAAGCCTTATCAGCAGACGGACAGGGACAACTTTTCGGCGAGATGTATTTTTCACAGGACGAGCGTGACGGCCGCGAATGTTATGGAAGCGCATACATCAATCCGCAGATAGTGAAAAGCTTTGAAGATAGTGCAGACAATTCACTCACAATTATTTTCAGCGATAAGCCATACGGGTGCGGTGCAGACACATATAAGAAACTTGTGGATAAGGAATTTGATTATAAAACAAGCCTGATAAACAAAGCCCCGCTTAAATCAGACTTAGGCAGGCAGCTTGCGCTCAGCGCGGACGCGTATGTAGTGGAGCGCGCGTCAACAAACGGCAAAAGTATGATAGCGGGCTACCCGTTCTTTGAGGACTGGGGCAGAGATACCATGATTGCGCTTGCTGGAGCGACAATGGTGACAGGGCGGTTTGACGAGTGCAAAAGCATTCTGCGCACATTTGCCAAATATGTGAAAAACGGACTTCTGCCAAATCTTTTCCCCGAGGGTGGCATCGAGCCGATGTACAATTCCGCGGATGCGCCGCTGCTATTCATAAATGTCGTATATGAATATATAAGCTTTTCAAACGACACAGCATTTGCGAGGGAGCTTTTGCCCGTGATGAAGCAGATAATGCAAAGCTACCAAAACGGCACGGATTTCCACATAAAAATGGACACGGACGGACTTATCAGCGCGGGTGACGGACTTGAACAGCTTACTTGGATGGACGTGCGCGTAGGCGATTTCCTCCCCACGCCCCGCCACGGAAAGCCAGTCGAGATAAACGCCTACTGGTACAATGCCCTTATGATTATGGAAAATTTTACAGGCGACAGCAGATATAAAGATCTTGCCCAGAAAGTAAAGGCCTCATTTACGGAAAAATTCTGGAATGAAGACGAGCAGTGCCTAAAAGACGTGCTTTCGGGAAATGATGAGGAAAACCAGATACGCTGCAACCAGATATGGGCGCTGTCAATGCCCTTCACAATGCTGCCCATGGAAAAATGCGGGCTTGTACTTAAAAAAGTAAAAGATGAGCTGTACACTTCAATCGGACTTCGCACGCTCTCAAAACGCGACAAAAATTTCCACGAAATATACATTGGCAGTATGCAGGAGCGCGACAGGGCATATCACCAAGGCACTGTATGGGCATATCCGCTTGGTGCGTATTACAGGGCGGCGATAAGATTTGCCAATGGGTGCGGCTCTGAGAACAAAAAAGTGACAATCATGTCAGAAATAAAGACTGGCTTGGAAAAACTAAAGCCTTGGCTCAAAGAAGGTTGTGTCGCCCAGATTGCGGAAATATACGACGGTGGCAAGCCAACAATATCGCGGGGGTGCTATGCGCAGGCGTGGAGTGTATGCGAGCTTTTACGCGCAGTGTATGACTTTGAGATGGCTTGCAAAATATAAAAACCAGACAACCTATTTATCATTATCTAGGATTTTTGCCAGATTTTTTAAACGCAGGTTTTTTCCAGATTTTCATGCGGTACAGCACATACAAAATCGCCGCAGAAATGCCATTGCTTACAACCACGCTGTACCACACGCTCTGCACGCCCATATGCAGCACAGACTGGCAGAACCACAGCGTCAAAAATCGGAAAACCCACAGCCTTGACGCGTCAACAAGCATAGTGACCTCTGTATGCCCCGTACCCTGAAACAGCCCGATAGTAGAGTTGTAAATGCCGTTAGTCCAGCACCAAAACGCCATTATGCTCAAAAACTCCGCCGCCATGCCGATAACCTCAGCGTCGCCAGAAAAAATTCCCACAATAGCAGTGGAAATAGGCATATACGACAAAATCATTCCGCCGATAAAAAGAAACGCGATGCTTATATTCCGTGAAATCTTATACCCGCTGTCGGCGCGTTCATACTGGTTAGCTCCGACATTCTGCCCCACGATAGTAGCGACAGCGGAGCCTACGCCGTTTGAAGGCAGGGTGATAAGGCTGTTCACCTTGTTGCCGATTCCGTAAGCCGCCATAGCCTGAGTGCCGTACACATAGACATTCTTGCTCATAAGCAGAAAGCCAAGCTGCATGGTAGAGCCGCCGATAGCCGTAGGCAGTCCGACACGCAGTATTGACAGCATTTTGTCTTTTTGAAATCTAAGATGCCTTAAATCAAGATGTATCAGCCTGTCCGTGCGTGTCAGCGAATAAAACGCGATAACCGCAGACGGCGCTTTTGCGAGCAGAGTGGCAAGCGCCGCGCCCATGATATTTAAGTCAAATACAATCATCAGCAGCGGATCAAGTATCATATTTATAATAATCCCGAGGAAATTCAATAGCATAGGCCGCACGGTATCACCCTGCGCCTGATTGATTGCGCTGTAAATATTTATCGTATATAAAAGCGGCATATCAAGCACTACAATCTGCAGATAAATCTTTCCATAGCCGTATGTAGCGCCGTCTGCGCCAAGCCACCGCACAATTCCAGGCGTAGCCACAAAGCATATGGCAGCGCAGGCAAATGCGAAAATCATCGCGCACGCAAAAATTTGATTAGCCATGCTCCTTGCGTTATCATCGTCTCTTGCGCCTATGTACTGGGCAATAAGCACAGAGCCCGCAACAGTAATTCCAGTGCCGAAGTTCAAGATTATATTCTGTACAGGCGTTACCAAATTGATGGCGGCAAGCTGCTCAGTGCCGATTTTGCCAAGCCAGAAGGTATCGGTCAGGTTGTACATAGTCTGTAAAAATGAATTTATAACCACGGGAATAGCGATGGACATAATCGCCCTAAGCATATTTCCACTCAAAATCAAATCGCGGTTTACTTCTTTTTTAAGAATGTTCATATTAATCCCCCATGCCGCTTTAGCGGCTCAATATAAATACATGAAACTCAATATTTTTGGGGCGGCATCCCTTGCGCCCTTAGTTTTTCACATTATTTCCGCCAGTCAGCATAAAAAGCTGTCATTATGCCTGAACCTCTAATTTTAAGCACAGACATAAAATAAACACACATATAATCGTACACTCCTGCGTAATAAAGCTGCAATTACTCATATTTTAAAGGTATATAATGGAAACCCGTAAACGCATACACTACCATAATACAATATTGACAGTAAATTGGCTACTGAAATATTTAATTTTTTGCATTTTTTACGGCACATATTAATAAAATATTACAATAGTATTTCAAAAAAATGTAGTCGTTTACAATTTTTAGTAGATATTTCCGCGCAAATGTGCTATCCTAAAACATAGAGGGCGAGAAATCACTGTAATAAAAAGCTTTAGCAATTTCCAAATCATTGCGGAACGGAGGATTTTCAATGAATTACGAGGTCATCTACAAAACATCAACAAGCTTTGTTGTTGAGATTAAGGACAACGGATATTTTTCTTCTGAAACAGAGCACGAGATTTATGTAAACGGCAGACTTGCGGAAAAGAGCGACAGAAATGTCACCACAGTATTCGATTTAGAGCCGTCAACTACATATGATGTGAAAATTAAATGCGGAAATGATGAGACAGACACATTCAAGGTGACTACAAATGACGAATATGTCACGCTGAATGTCAGGGACTTCGGCGCCAAGGGAGACGGCGAGACAGACGATACTATGTTCATACAGTGTGCCATCAATGCCTGCCCCAAAGGCGGCAGAGTATACATCCCCGCAGGCGTGTACAAGATTTATCCTTTATTCCTGAAAAGTGATTTGGTGCTTGAAATAGGCAAGGACGCCAAGCTTTCGGCATTTACGGACAGAAATAAGTTTCCTATCCTGCCTGGCAAAATCGAGTGCGTTGACAAGGAAAAGGAATATCTGCTTGGCACATGGGAGGGCGATCCCCTTGATATGTTCGCTGGAATTATCACGGGAATAAATGTTGAAAATGTGGTTATCACAGGACAGGGAGTGATTGACGGCAGCGCCAGCCGCGAGAACTGGTGGGACAATCCAAAGGTTAAGCGCATTGCATGGCGTCCGAGAATGATTTTCCTCAATCACTGCAGAAATATTGTCCTGCACGGTATTACGGTGCAGAACAGCCCATCATGGAACATACACCCGTATTTTTCAGAGGATTTGAAATTTATCAATATTTCAGTGCTTGGACCTAAGGATTCACCTAATACCGACGGCTTAGATCCCGAGTCCTGCAAAAATGTTGACATTATCGGCGTATATTTTTCAGTGGGAGATGACTGCATAGCCATCAAATCAGGCAAAATTTATATGGGCTCAAAATACAAAACCCCGTCGGAAAATCTCACCATCAGACAGTGCTGCATGCGCGACGGGCACGGCTCAATCACCATCGGCAGCGAGATGGCGGGCGGCGTGAAAAACCTCAATGTCGAAAACTGTCTGTTCCTGCACACGGACCGCGGACTTCGCATCAAGACGCGGCGCGGGCGCGGCAAGGACGCTATAGTCACAGGCATAAAATTTGAAAACATCATTATGGATCACGTAATGACGCCTGTAGTAATAAATTCATTTTATTTCTGCGACGCGGACGGACATTCGGATTATGTGCAGTCAAAGGAGTTTCACCCTGTTGACGAGAGGACGCCGTATCTTGGAGACTTTATTTTCAAGAATTTAAAGGCGACAAACTGTCATGCGGCAGCGTCATATATGTACGGGCTTCCCGAGCAGAAGATACACCACGTTACCTTTGAAAATGCGTCATTCTCATTTGCGGAAAATCCGACAGCGGGTGTGCCTGCAATGATGGACGGTGTTGATAAGCAGACCAACACAGGCATTTTTGCCAAAAATATAGAAACCTTTGAGCTGAAAAATGTTACCGTTTCAGGACAGAACGGCGATGAGGTCATAAGCGATGGGATAGGTACATTTGTGAGATAATGCATTATTTTGGTTTTCGCTTTTGAGTTGTCTAAGGCTGCGCGGAGGGATAGTAATATGAAACGCAAGGAACATAAACACAAGAAGACATTTCATATACTGATGATTTCGGACATAGGCGATAGCGGCAGACAATTTAATATTTCACAGTTTGCGCTTAGAGTTGCTGTATTTTTGGGAATACTTGTGGTTGCGGCTGTCGGAGCAGCGTGCGTTATAGCGTACAGGTTGTATTCAAGCAATAATGCCCGGGAAAACGTCAATCTACAGCTTGCCGAGCAGCATGAGCTTGTAAGGCGGCTTGAAGATGAAAATCAGGCGCTTAGGGCTGAAAACGCTACTCTTATTGCTGAAAACGAAAGCTTTACGGAAAGCGCAGTTGAGACAGAGGATGAAACGGATTCAGACATTCCAAGGCGTTTCCCCGTGGTAGGCAGGACTACGCTGCTTGCCTCATATGCAGAGGATATGCCGTATATTCTAATTGATGTGGATAAGGGCGGCAGCATCGTTGCGGCGGGCAGCGGCATGGTCGTTGAGATAACATCTGATGAGACATATTCAACTATAATTGAGATTGAGCATAAAAAGAACTATAGCACGCGCTATATGTGCACGCAGAATGTGGTTTTGACAGTCACAGAGGGCGCGCAGGTTGAAGTAGGCGACAAACTGTTTGAGGCATCGACGGATAGCATACAATTATATTATCAGATTTCTTATGATGGAAATCCAATAGATCCGCTTAATGTAATTGAGGCGAAAGGCTAAAAAACATATAGGGCGGCGTTTTTCATAGGTTATGGCTGAATATGTAGAAGGTTTATAAATGTGGCGTGGAAATGAGGAAGGGAAAATGAGAAGAAA
This sequence comes from uncultured Lachnospiraceae bacterium, assembly GCA_947623805.1. Classification (GTDB taxonomy): domain Bacteria; phylum Bacillota; class Clostridia; order Lachnospirales; family Lachnospiraceae; genus COE1. The sequence goes on from CANQHZ010000029.1 coordinate 6,751, forward strand.
TAAGGAATTAAGTTATACTGACGATTCTAGGGCAAAGATAAGTACGCTTATAGGAAAAGATGTGGTTTTTGATGGAAATATTTCTGCCCCAGAGTCAATTCGGATAGACGGTACAGTCAATGGAAATTGTGAGTGCAAGGCGCAGCTTGTTATCGGCGAGAGCGGGTTGATTAAAGGTGATATCAATGCACAGAATGTATTGATATCGGGCAGAGTAGAGGGAAATATATCTGCATGTGGAAAAATTGAAATCCTTTCATCAGGTGTACTGGCAGGAAATATTGAGGCTAAGGCGCTTGTGATAGACGAGGGGGCCTGCTTTGACGGAAGATGTACTATGACTAACGATGAGAAGGACATTGGTAATGTAAATTCATACGGTGAGAGTATGCAAGATGAAGATTAGGCACAGGAATAATGGTGGTTTACTGATGAATGGCTAATTGTCTGTAGTGATAAAATTGTATGTAGGAAGAAAGAGGGGCCGTCGCAGCCGACAGTCCCTCTTAAAATTCTCACACAGTCAGGAAAAATATGCAGCATAATCAAAGCTGCCAAAGCGGATTTCAACAGGCTTTTCACCCGCATACGCGTACACGCCGACCATAGCTCCCGTGAAACGTTTTCCCTTTTTAATCGCCTCGTCACACAGATAATATACATTGTCTATAGTGCCTATAGCTTTAGTCTTATTTGCCAAGTCAACGCAGTCATCTAACGCATTGATGCTGTCTGAAAATTCATATGCAAAACTTCTTGTTAAATATTCAACACTGGATTTTAATACAATATATGGCTTATTTTGCGACAATTGTGTCATAATTTCCTCTGTTATGTCCTCTGACAAGGTAGAATGCTCGTCAGTGTCGATTTTTTCAAAAACGGAGAGCATATATTTTTCGTCATGCCTGAAAAGTCCGAATTTGAGGTACGTATTCTCATCATAATACATAGTAATGCCTGCATCCTGTCCATCAAGGAGCGGCGAAAAATCCATCGCCACAGACACATTGAATTTAAAGGCTGTCTGTCTGCGCACTACTATGTTTTTTGCATGCATGGAGCTTAAATCTTCACGACTCCCAGCTATTGTGAGTATGCCATTTTTAACATTTATACCATTTTCTGAAGGAGTGCGCGGTGTCATAAATCCACATGACAGAGCATCAACGCCAAAACCGACATTAGTGTCATTTTTGTGGGTGCCTGTATTATTCTCCGCAGCCGTCTTAATTCGTGGCTTTATCTGCTGGCAGCTTGGACCTTGAAGATTATTTACGATAGGCCACCCGTCAGCGGTCCATGTGATAGGATCAAGCGCCGTCTCGCGCCCAAGCATACTGTATTTTCCATTAATCATGCGCCCGCACAGGTATACCATGTACCAGTCGCCGTCGGGCGTCATCACAGGCTTTCCATGCCCGCACCGCTGTATTGGGGCGTCTGGCAGCCACTGGCGCATGATCGGATTATACGGACAGGGCTTATACACGCCCATAAGAGTCCGCGAGCGAGATACCGTTATTCTATGCCCTTCGCCTGTACCGCCCTCAGCCTCAAACAGATAGTACCATCCGTCTTTTTTCAGCAGATGAGGCCCTTCGGGCGCACGTTTCTGGTCGCCGTAAAACAGGAGAGTGGCGGGTGAAATCTGTTTGCCTTTTTCCAAGTCAACCTCTAAAATCCTTGCGCCGCGGTTTAAAAGCATATACGAGCGTCCGTCATCATCATGGAAAAGCGACGGGTCTATGCCGTCCTCCTCGATATAAAACGGTTCGGAATAAGGTCCCTCGGGCTTGTCAGACGATACGACAATCTGCCTGCGGATTACAGAGCCAGTGTCGTTTAGCCTGTATGTGGCAGTGACGTAAAATCTGCCGTTTTTGTATGATATGTCAGGCGCCCAGTAACCGCGCCCGCCCTCCAAATCATCGATTTTAGCCCATTCTGGATTGGTGATTGCGTGACCGATAATTTCCCAGTGGATCAAATCAGTGGAGTGCGAAATCGGAATACACGGGAAAAATATAAATGATGAGTTCGCCATATAAAAATCATTACCAACCCTTATTATGGAAGAATCGGGAAACATGCCTGTCCGTATAGGGTTGTGATATGTGTCCTCATATTTTATGCCGTAATAATTTTCAAAATATGATTCGATATCAGCGTATTTATTAATATGGGCTAAATCCCAAGCCGTCACGAGGTCTGTGTCGCCGTCAAGCGCGGACATTCCGACACGCTCGACAAGGTACGGGACAGCCTCAGCCTTTCCCGACATCACGGCATAGTGAAGAATATTCCTGTACTTATCGTCGCGCAGATTCATGCTTGCCCGCGAGTATTCCACGATATATTTTATAAGTGCCAAATCCCCTGTCTTTGCGGCAAGAAAAGCAAACGGCACGCCGTCGTCTGTCTTGAAGTCTATCGCAGACGGCTCGAGCGTCAGCAGCCGTGCGGTTTCGCCTAAATCGGCATTTAAAATAGCCTGTTCCAAAAGTTTTTTCGTATCCATAATATCACCCTACATTTCTGAAAAATTAGGCATTTGCGAAACTCTATTCGAATGGTTTAGAACACCTTTCGCAATTACCTGTTAAAAAATTAATGAGAGGAAAGAAGCCCTTTCATAAATAAAATAATAAACCAAAAATTAACAATAATCAAGCATACATCTCTTGTCGAAACACACCATTATGTGCTATTATTATATTTATAAGTAAGCGTACCGCTTGCTCACGGAATAAATAGGCATTTGCAGACGTTTTGCAAACGCTTGATGAAATAATTAAAGGAGAGTATATCTATGGCAATCGAAATTGTAGAAAAGTATGTAAACGAGCTTATTGACAGAAGCACACTCGAAGAACCCGTCTGGAACATTGAGAAAATCAGGGCGGGCAAAAAGGCGACATGGGATTATATTGACGGCTGTATGATTATGTCGCTCCTAGAGCTTTACAAGGTTACTGAAAATAAAAAATATTTTGAATTTGCCGAGAAATATATCGACCACAGGATAAAAGACGACGGCACTATAATGGGCTATGACAAAGACGAGCTGAACCTTGACAACATCAACGAGGGCAAAAACCTCTTTACTCTCTATGACCTCACTGGAAAGGAAAAATACGCCAAGGCGACAGCGAACATTTACCAGCAGATTTTGGAGATGCCACGCACAAAGGAGGGCAATTTCTGGCATAAAAAAATATACCCCAACCAGGTATGGCTTGACGGGCTTTATATGGCGCAGCCCTACTATATGGAATACGAAAAACGCTTTAATGACAAGAAAAACTACAGCGACATATACAATCAGTTTTTCAATGTGGAAAAAAATCTTAAAGACGCGGAAACAGGGCTTTATTACCATGCTTATGACGCGGAGCGCAAGATGTTCTGGGCAGATCCTGAGACAGGGCGGTCAAAGAATTTCTGGCTGAGGGCATTAGGGTGGTTTTCAATGGCGCTGCTTGACACGCTTACGATTGCGGACAAGGATACGCCTGAATATGAGCATCTGCTCAAAATGTACAAGGATTTGATAGATGCGCTGCTTAAATACCAGTCGCCAGAAGGAATGTGGTATCAAGTGCCGAACTTCCCAGACCGCGAAAAGAATTACCTCGAGACAAGCGGCAGCTCGATCATTGCGTTCTGCCTTTTAAGGGGCGCGCGCCTTGGCTATCTGCCAAAGGAATACAGCGAGTATGGCGTAAAGGCGTTCCACGGCATATGTGACAAGTATTTATCCACGGTTGACGGTGAGATGAGCCTTGGCGGCATATGTCTGGTGGCAGGCTTAGGACCTGAAACTAATCCCAAACGCGACGGTTCATATGAATATTATATGTCAGAGCCGATCGTAAAAGATGACGCGAAAGGCACAGCACCATTTTTGCTGGCTTATGCCGAGATGTGCAGGCTTGAAAAATAAGGGAGAGGGCAGGACATATATATGGAAACCAAGGAGCTGTATGTATCAGCCGATAATGACGGGGAATTTTCTGCGATTGCGGACGCGCTTGCCGCTGCTGGAAAATATGCGGGCATGAAGGTTGTTATCCGCATAGCGTCAGGAGTATATAAGGAAAGGCTTGAGATAAAGCAGGACAATATCTCATTTATCGGCTCAGGCGCAGACACCACCAAGATCACATTCTCCGATTATGCAAGAGAGACAATGCCAGACGGAGAAAAGCGAGGCACTTTCAGGACACCGAGCGTATTTGTGGATGCGAATGATTTTTATGCGTGCGGCATAACCTTCAGCAATGAGGCAGGGCAGGGAGATGACGTGTGGCAAGCGCTTGCCATGTACGCGGACGGCGACAGGCTTGTTTTTGAAAAATGCCGTTTTGACGGATTTCAGGACACGCTTTTTACCGCTCCATTGCCCAAAAAGGAAAAGCAGAAAAACGGCTTTGTAGGACCTAAACAGTTTGCGCCGCGCACAGTCGGCAGACACTTATACAAGGACTGCTACATAGCGGGAAACATAGATTTTATTTTTGGCGGAGCGACAGCCTATTTTGAAAACTGCGAAATCTTTATGAAAAAGCGTGACAAGGAAAAAGGCGATAAGCCCCACGGCTACGCGACAGCGCCGTCAACCTTTGAAGGGCAGAAATACGGCTATGTGTTCAATCACTGCCGTTTCACAAGCGACTGTCCCAAGGAGTCGTGCTATTTGGGACGCCCTTGGAGAGACTTTGCAAAGTGCGTTATCATCAATTCAGAGCTTGGCGCACATATACGCAGGGAGGGCTGGCACGACTGGGACAAGAAAGAGGCCTGGGACACAATGTTTTTTGCTGAATACAACAACAGCGGCGAGGGCGCAAAGGGTGAGAGAGCGCCGTTTGTCAAGCTTCTCACAAAGGAGCAGGCAGATGAGTACACTCGTGAAAATGTGCTGGGCTTTTAAAGTGTGCTGACAGGAGGGATATATGCAAAATTCAAATCCGAGGACTATATCAATTAGGAAATACTACGGCAGCCTTAAAAATATGGAGCAGAAGTTTGACCGTTATGCGAGAAAGGATTATTTTAAGGGCAGCACTGCAGAGGAATTTGATGAGTGGAAAAAGGCATCAAGGGCGGAATTGGGCATGCTTTTAGGGCTTGACAAAATGGACACAGACGCGCCTATGCTGCCTGAAATTTTGGAGAGAGAGACGCTTGAGGGCGGCATAGTGAGGGAGAAGGCTATTATCCAGACAGAGCATGATGTATGGATGCCTATGTATGTGCTTATTCCGCCTGTTTCAGACACTGCAGAGAGTAGCGGGCATAAGCGCAGGGTATTTACCGCCCCCCCCGGACACCAGGGAGCGGGAAAATATTCTGTAGCGGGCTTTTATGATATACCCGCAGTCGCGGACGCTATCAAAAAATTTAACTATGATTACGGCTTGCAGCTTGCAAAGCTTGGCTTTGTAGTATTCTGTCCCGACTGCCGTGGCTTCGGCGAGCGGCGCGATGAGAAAAAGCAGGGTGATGAGGAGGAGGATTTTCTCACTTCGTCATGCTTTCATCTGTCGCATATGGCAGAGGCGATAGGCGAGACGGTCATAGGCATGTGTACATGGGATTTGATGAGGCTTATCGACTACATAGAATGGCGAGCGGCGCAGGGAGATAATTTTGATACGGAAAACATATCATGCCTCGGCTTTTCGGGCGGCGGCATGCAGACGCTGTATCTGGCGGCGCTTGACGAGCGGATAAAGAATGTGTTTATAAGCGGGTATATGTACGGATATAAGGATTCGCTCATGATTTTAAACGGCAACTGCAGCTGCAATTATGTGCCGCATTTGTGGGAGCATTTTGATATGGGCGATATAGCAAGCCTTATCGCGCCGCGCCAGCTTATGATTCAGTCCTGCCGCGACGACCACTTAAACGGTCCAAGGGGGCTTGACAATGTGTATGAGCAGATGGAAATCATAAAAAAGGCGTATGCGCTCTATGATGCTCAGGACAGAGTGGTGCACGATATTCACGAGGGCGGGCATTGCTGGCATGATGAAAATTTGAGGGATGTATTGAAAGGATTTAAGCTGGTTTGATATAAACCAGCTTAAACCGTAGAAAAAACGGAGGACACCAGGTGCAGAGCAAAATATCAAAGATAATTGACACATCTAAGCAGGAAGCCCAGTATGATGCCTGCGTAAAACGTATCCTATCTGAAAAGATAATACTTGCATGGATATTGAAGGAATGTGTTGATGAATTTAAACAATATTCAATCCCCAAGATTATGAAAGAATGTATCGAAGGCGAGCCAAAGATATCTACAGTAGCCGTAGATCAGGATGAACTGGACTATACAGAAGATATAGACGAAACCGATATGGTAATCGAAGGACAAAACACAGAGGACAACTCAATCAAAGAGGGAAAGGTCTACTATGACATACGCTTTTACGCCGTAGTTCCCGACACAAAAGAGCCAATCCACTTGATAATAAACATAGAAGCGCAAAAAAGTGACAAAACTACATGCCCTATTATTAAGCGGGCAATATATTATGTAAGCCGCATGATATCAGCCCAGAAAAATAAAGTTTTCACAAAAAGCCATTACGAAAAAATCCGTAAGGTGTACTCAATCTGGATTCATCTGAACGTAGACGCGGGTAAAGCGAACAGCATTACAAAATACCGAATAGTCGAAGAACAGGTTGCTGGAAACGTATCAGAGAAGGAAAGCGACTATGATCTCTTAACTATAATAATGCTAAGGCTTGGCGCGGCAAACGAAGCAGGCGACAGGCAAATATTGCGGCTGCTGGATGTATTGCTTTCGGCAGACATGAAGCCAAACGAAAAGAAATCAATTCTTGAAAAGGATTTTGACATTCCAATGTCAGCGAAAATGAGCGAGGAGGCGAATGTTATGTGCAACTTAGGTGAAGGAATCAGAGAACAGGCATATGAAAAGGCAACACAGTCAACGAGAATAGACGATGTACTTAATCTTATGAAATCATTCAAATTAAGTGCCGAGGAAGCGATAAATGCATTGTGCATACCCGATAAAGAGCGACAGTCCATATTAGATATGGTAGGCAAAAGGCTTGCCGCAAAATAGTAAATCATTTTAAAACAATATATCTTTAAACAATAGTGGCAGAGCAGTAAACATTCTCCGCCACTGTTGTTAGCCATTTCCGACTATTTTTTATTCTAAAATTTAATTTTAAAAATCATCTTTCCCTATTCCAGTTTTCCATTGCAAGCAACCATTTTTTACAGTATAATAAACACAGAAAACTATACAGAAAATACATACGCAAACACAGAATAACTTTTCAGAGCATCCCAAAACCAATAATAGGAGGTAAAAACAATGCAGTTTGGTATCAGATTACATGACGCGGTACAGCTTCCGCTTGACGGGCGTCTGGCGGCAGTACGTGAGCAGGGTTTTACATGCGCACACCTTGCGCTTTCCAAGGTTATCACGGAAAATTCCGTAGCGGAGAGTGCGCTCACACCAGGATATGCCATGTATCTCAAAAAGCTTTTTGCAAAAAATGACCTTGATGTTGCCGTGCTTGGCTGTTATTTAAACCTTGCCAATCCCGACGCGGAGCAGTTAAGGAAGATACAGGACAAATATCTTGCAAACATTAGGTTCGCGGCTCATTTGGGCGCGGGCGTAGTAGGCACGGAAACGGGCGCGCCGAATGTAGAGTACAAGTTTGAGGAGGCATGCTGGTCTGACGAGGCGCTTGATATTTTCATTAAAAATTTAAGACCTGTAGTAAAGTATGCCGAGCAGATGGGGGTACTTATGGCGATTGAGCCTGTAGTAAGGCATATCGTATGCAATCCAAAGCGCGCGCGGATGGTGCTTGACGAAATTAATTCTCCAAATCTTCGTATAATTCTTGACCCTGTAAATTTGCTTGAGATTTACAATTATGAAAAGCAGGATGAGATAATTGATGAGGCGATAGAGCTTTTGGGTAAAGATGTGGCGGTTCTGCATGTAAAGGATTTTATCATAAAAGACAACAAGCTTGTATCTGTTGGAGTAGGGCAGGGACAGTGTCATTGGGACAGGATTATTCCTTATATGAAAAAAGAAAAGCCGTATATGCATGCTACGCTTGAAGATACTAAGCCTGATAATGCGGTGGCGGCGCTGGATTATATTAAGGAGATTTATCAGAAATCGTGAGGGGATTTTTTAGAACTTAATGGTAATGGCAAGAGTCCGCCCGAACAGGGACATATATCCCATTCAGACCCGCTTGCGCTTAGTGTGAAGCGTAGCGGTACTAAACTCAGCGGCGCTGCAAAAGGAGCTACGCTTTTGCAGCTTGCTTCGTTAAGTGCCGACGCTTCCCAATGGTCTTCATGGGATATATGCCCCTGTTCGGGCTAGGTTATTGGCTAGTGTTAAAAAATACTTAGAGATTATGAGTGCTTTTGTTGATGGCTGATGATAATGTTTTTGGATGACAAGAATTTTTGGCATGATTAATTTATTTAATATATTGCAATATCGTTAAATTTATGTCAAAATAGCAAAGGAGTTATTGAGCGCTTACGCATTTGAAAGGACATATTTTTTGATATGAGAGGAATAGATACACAGGTACGCAAAATCAGGCGGCGGATTTTTAAGGAAGTAGCGAATATGGCATACAATTCCACGAATCTGGTCGATGATATGGAGGCATTGCCGTATAAGCTTGTTGATGCTGAAAATTCTCCTTACTGGGGCAATATATACAGGGAGCGTGAGATTATAAGGGAGCGTACCCGCCTTGCAATGGGAATGTCGCTCCGCCCCGAAGATGAGCCAGTTCAGGTAAGCCAAGGCGTGGAGGAGAGCAATATCGACGAGAAATATTATGAGCCTCCTCTTATGCAGGTAATTTCCTCAGCGTGCAATGCGTGTCCTGAAAATAAATATGAGGTCACGGACAAGTGTATGGGCTGCCTTGCGCATCCCTGCAATGAAGTGTGTCCAAGAGGCGCGATTACTATGGTAAACGGCCGCTCGATAATAGACCAGCAAAAATGCATAAAATGCGGAAAGTGCAAGACTGTATGTCCATACGATGCTATATCGCATCAGCAAAGACCATGCGTAGCCCATTGTGGCGTGAATGCCATAAAGTCGGACAGCCACGGCCGCGCCGTGATTGACAGTGAATTATGCGTTTCATGCGGTCAGTGCATGGTGAGCTGTCCGTTTGGGGCGATAGCTGATAAGTCGCAGATTTTCCAGCTTATACGCGCCCTGCAGTCTGGCAGGAATATTATTGCTCAGGTGGCGCCTGCGTTTGTAGGTCAGTTCGGACCGAATGTGACGCCAGATATGATAAAGACAGCGTTAAAGGAGCTTGGCTTTTACGACGTATATGAAACGGCGATAGGCGCGGATATAGGCGCTATGACAGAGGCGGAGCATTATGTTGCTAAGGTGGCGACGGGAGAGCTGCCATTTCTGCTTACGTCATGTTGTCCGTCTTGGTCAATGCTTGCAAAGAAATTTTTTCCTGAGACAATAGACAAAATCAGCAATGCGCTCACTCCTATGGTAGCGACAGCGCGTATCATCAAAAAGGAACACCCAGACGCGGGCGTTGTCTTTATAGGTCCGTGCGCGAGTAAAAAGCTGGAGGCAAGCAGGCGCACCGTGCGCTCAGACGTGGATTTTGTGATTACATTCGAGGAATTGACGGGAATGTTTGAGGCAAAGGGGATTCTGCTTGACGAGATAAATGCGCTTGACACGCTGGAGGGCGCTACGGCGGCAGGCCGCGGATACGGCGTGGCGGGAGGTGTCGCAAGCGCGATAGAGGAGTGCATAAAGGAGTATTACCCCGACACGGAAATTCATATAGAGCACGCGGAGAGCCTTTCAGAATGTAAGAAAATGCTGATGCTTGCAAAAGCGGGCAAAAAGCAGGGATGTCTGATAGAGGGGATGGCGTGTCCAGGCGGGTGTGTCGCGGGCGCAGGCACAAACATAGCCATATCGACAGCGGCAAAGGAGCTTTTAACCTTTAAAAATTCCACAGAAGAAAAGCTCCCAAAACGAAAATAAGAATTGAATTAAATAAGAATTGGACTAAATAAAAATTGGATTAAAATGCAATGCTTGGGAGGTCTATATGCTCGATTTTATTATAGAGGCATTGTCAGAGATTGCGGATTTTTTTATTACTTTTTGGGCAGATAAGTTTATTGATAAGCACACATCAAAATAAATATTTGAAAAAATTTTTACAATAATGTAGAATTTAGGCGAAATATATAAATAAGAGGTGTCTTGCGAAGTACGAAGCTACGCTTTTATATATTTTGCCTAAATTTGAACGGTTGAGAAAACATTTTGCAATCACCAATACATTAAAGGGTATCAAGTATCAAGGAGGAGCAGTTATGAAAAAGATAAGATGCAGATTTGCCCCCAGTCCCACGGGCAGAATGCACGTAGGAAATCTGAGGTCTGCTTTGTATGAGTTTCTTATCGCAAAGCATGAGGGCGGAGATTTTATTTTCCGCATAGAGGACACGGACCAGGAGCGGTACGTCGAGGGTGCGACAGAAATCATATACAACACATTAAAGCAGACAGGACTCGTCTATGATGAGGGACCAGACAAGGATAAGGGCTATGGACCTTACGTGCAGAGTGAGCGCGTAAAGGCGGGCATTTACGCAAAATACGCCAAAGAGCTTATCGACAAGGGCGAGGCATACTATTGCTTTTGCGACAAGGAAAGGCTTGCTGCGCTCAAAACAGAGGTTGTCGAGGGCAAGGAGATAAGCATATATGACAAGCATTGCCTTGGACTTTCCAAGGAGGAGGTTGAGGAGAAACTAAAGAGCGGTATTCCATATGTAATCAGGCAGAACAATCCGCGCACAGGCACGACCTCTTTCCATGATGAGCTTTACGGCGATATCACGGTGGATAATTCCGAGCTTGATGACATGATTTTGATTAAATCAGACGGCTACCCGACCTACAATTTCGCAAACGTGGTAGACGACCATTTAATGGAAATAACCCATGTAGTGCGCGGAAATGAATACCTTTCATCAACCCCTAAATACAACAGGCTTTACGAGGCGTTTGGCTGGGAAATCCCAGTTTATATACATCTTCCGCTTATCACTGACGAGGAGCATAAAAAGCTCTCAAAGCGCAGCGGTCATTCATCTTTTGAGGATATAGTGGAGCAGGGAATTTTGCCCGAGGCTATAGTAAACTTTATCGCGCTGCTTGGCTGGAGTCCCGAAAGCGACAGGGAGATTTTCAGCCTTGACGAGCTTATAAAGGAGTTTGACTACAGGCGCATCAACAAATCGCCGTCAGTATTTGATATGAATAAGCTCAAATGGATGAACGGCGAATACATCAAGGCGATGGACTTTGACCGCTTTTATGAGATGGCGCTGCCGTATATAAAGGAAGCTGTAGGCGGCAAGCCCCTTGATTACAAAAAGCTTGCTGAGATGGCAAAGACGAGAATAGAGGTATTCCCCGACATAATCCCTCTAATCAGCTTTTTTGATGTCCTTCCCGAATATGACACGTCAATGTACGCGCACAAAAAGATGAAAACGACCGAGGAGACCTCGCTCGAGGTATTAAGGGATATTCTTCCCATACTGGAGAAACAGGAGGACTACAGCAATGACGCGCTTTACCAGACGCTGCTTGCATACGTGGCGGAAAAAGGCGTGAAAAACGGCTATGTGATGTGGCCCGTCAGGACAGCGGTTTCAGGGCTGCAGATGACGCCCGCAGGAGCGACGGAAATAATGGAGGTTCTCGGCAAAGAGGAGAGCCTGAGCAGAATAAAAAAAGGAATAGAGTTACTTGAAAACAAATAACGCACAATCTAAAGCAATCAAACACGGAGCAGGGGCTATGCTAGTCTTGGCAGGTCCCGGCTCCGGTAAAACTCATGTTATTACCCATAGAATTAAAAACTTAATAGAGGAGTACAAGGTAAAGCCAGAGGACATATTGGTGATTACCTTTACAAAGGCTGCAGCAAATGAAATGCGTGAGCGCTTTATACGCCTTATGGACGGTAAGACATACGCTGTAAATTTCGGCACATTCCACGCAGTATTTTTTCATATATTAAGCCACACCTATAAGCTTAATGCAGACAGCATAATCATGGAAGGCGATAAGTACAAGATTTTGAGGCAGATTGTTGAAGAAATGCCAAAAGAAATAATTTCAGATAATGAAGACGATAAAGATAAAGAATACGGAAAAGACCAAGTCATCAAAGCAAAAGCCGCAAAAGACAATATAGGCAGCTATGTCAAAGGATTAAAAGCTGGCAAAGACCTGAAATACGGCAAAAATAATTATGACGAAGACACGAAGACTGACAAAGGCAATTATAGCGCAGACGGCAGCAATGCGCCAAGAGAGTACACAAATGAAATCCTACAGCACATTCTCGAGGAGATAAGCAAAGTAAAAAACAGCGGAATAAAGCCAGAAGAACATAAATGCGAGACAGTATCGGACACGGAATTTCAGTACATCTGCAATGCATACAAAAAAGAAATGAACGCCAGAAAGCTTGTAGACTTTGACGACATGGTGCTTTTGTGCCGCGATTTGCTCATGTCGCGCCCCGACACGCTGAAAATGTGGCAGGAGCGTTTCAAGTACATACTGATAGACGAATTTCAGGACATTTGCCCGTTGCAGTACGAGGTAGTCAGGCTCCTAGCCAAACCGCAGGATAATTTATTTATAGTAGGCGACGACGACCAGTCAATATACGGCTTCCGCGGTGCAAGTCCGTCAATTATGTTGAATTTTGACAAAGACTATCCAAATGCTGAGCGTATATTGCTGAATATAAATTACAGAAGTAAGAGTGTAATAGTGGAAACAGCATCACGGCTTATATCGAAGAATAGCAATCGCTTTGCCAAGGCAGTTGAGGCGGCAAATGTTTCGCATGACGGAGTGAGCCTATATGCTTTTGAGTCAAAGGCAAAGGAAGCGGAAAATATCAATGAGCTGATAAGACAATATATGCGCACAGACGGAGCAAGATACAGTGACATAGCAATTCTTTACCGTACAGCAGGCAGTATGCCGCATACAGTTCGTAGACTAATCCAGTCAAATATCCCGTTGCAAATGAAAGAAAAACCCCACAGCATATATGAGAGTGAGACGGCAAAGGATATTATAGCCTATTTGCGATATTCATTAAAAGAGGACAATATTGCGGATTTTTACAGAATTATTAATCGTCCAGTACGTTATGTGAAACGCAGCAGCATACCACAAAAACCGTTTAAAATGAAAGAATTGCTGCAGAATAATGAGGGGCTTGAATATGTAATACAGAACATAACACAATTTTATGGGCAGTTGGAATTTATACGCCGTCAGCCTCCGTTTTCAGCCGTAAATTATATAAGCAAAGGAATAGGGTATGAAACGTATCTCAAAAAACAGGGAAAGTATAAGGCGTTGGAGGAGCTTGATGAGCTTCAGGAATGCGCAAAGGCTTATGAGACAATAGAGGAATGGCTTGAACATATCGAAAAAACTCTTTCAAGCAATGAAAAAAACAATGATGGCAATAAGGCTGCAGAAACCGATGCCGTAAGCGTTATGACAATGCACGCGTCAAAGGGTTTGGAATGGAAAATAGTAATACTTCCTGACATAAACGAGGGAGTAATGCCGCATAAAAAAGCAGTTACCGACAGTGAACTTGAGGAAGAAAGAAGAATGCTGTATGTAGCTATGACGCGGGCAAAAGAGTCACTGTTTATATTCTATGTTGACGAAAAAAAGGCAGGAAATTTCCTGCCCTCGCGTTTCATAGAAGAAATGCTGGATGTATGATTATTCAGTCGGATGCAGTTTAGCGTTTACCAAATCCTTTAGCTCAAGGCTCTTGTCCTTTAAGCGAGGCGAAGTGCTTCTGCTTGTAACAACGCCTGAAAGGTATTGCATTGCAGTTGAATATTCGCCTTTTACATAGGAATAGTAAGCGAGCAGATAATCAAGGGTGGTTTCGGACATGCCAGCTATAGGAAAGTCTTCACTCATGCGAGCCTTTACCAGATGGTCATATGCATTCATGGCAGCGTTGTTGGCTTCCCGAAGGTATGCCTCTCTTTTCTTGGCAGATGCCTCGTCGTCGGGAAGCTCATCTGCCAAATCCTGATAAAGCCAGCTAAGTTTTAGGCATACATTGCCAATTTCGCTGTCCTTAGCCTGTTTGGTGACAGTGCAGAGAAGTACCATTTTCATACGGCTTATAGCCATCTCAATCGTATAAAAATCGCAGGGTGTTTCCTCATGCGGCTTGTAATTTGCCTGTATATTTTCACGTATAAGTTTGCGCTGAGTTGGGGTAGTATTCGTAAAGTTTTTGGTAAGAGCGGCAAATCCGCAGTTGGTACAGCAAATAGCATCGTATTTGTTTACATTTATATTGCTATGTATAGGGCGAAGGTCAGATTTTGTTTCCACAAATTTCGCCGTGTTTGTCTTTACTGCCTTTGCCGTAACTTTGTGGTCGCATACGGGGCAAGTGTATTTCCTGTCTAATATTAATGATTGTTCGTCCATAATAATACCTCCATATAATAGTTATTTCTCTAGTTCATCGCAATCTATGTCCATTTCCTCGATAAGCTCGTCAAATTCGGCATTATCAAGATATTCGTCAAAAGCGTCAGAAACTTTTTCGTATTCGTCGTCGTCATCTATATATTCGATAAGCGGTTCGGCGTCCGGGTGGCTTTCATCTTCACTATAGCGATAAATCCACACTTCACCGTCATCGTTCTCACCATTTTCGTCTAACGGAAGCAGGACAATATAGTCGTGCTTATCCACAGTTAAAATGGTGATAATTTCGCATGTGACCCGTTTGTCGCCATCAAGATTAAGCTCCATGGTCATATCTTGGTTATCATATCCCTTATTTCCAGCGTCTGCCATTTTTTCCTCCATTTCCTCAATTGTATGTTTGAATAATACAAATATATTGTAACCAAAACATAAGCATAAAGCAAGAAAATAATTTTTCTTTTTCATTTTTCACTTTTTTAATTTTTAACTTCTTGACACATTGTATATAAACCTAGTATTATTTAATTAGTAAAAGTTTGTTTTGCTTGGAAACCCATGCATAATGCAGTAGGTAATTTATTGTTTTAGCGAGGGATTGTCAATGAAACTAAATACAGATGAGCGTGTGTTGGATTACCTTAAAAAGAAAATACAGGAAGCAGGTAATGTCGTTGCAATTCTTGGTATTGAAATGCTCGTTGAGGGCGGTGGATTTGACCTCGATACGAACGATGAGACATACCGTGTAGAGAGCATGTACGGCTATAGTCCCGATGATATGCTTTCGGCAAGCTTTTTCAATTCAAAGGTTGAGAAATTTTACCGTTTTTATAAAAATGAAGTGCTTGGTATGCATGTAGGCTCCACACCGGCGTATGATGCGCTATTGAGGCTTCAGGAAAGAGGAAAGCTTTCGGCGGTTATCAGTCAGAATTATCACGGACTTCCTGAAAATATATATTTTAGGCGGGTTATTGAACTGAATGGGAATATGCGTTCAAATAAATGTCCGCGCTGCAACAGAAGATATGGGATAGACTATATTATGGCGGCGGACGGCGTGCCGCGGTGCGAGAATTGCAATGTGGCTATACGTCCTGACATCAGGCTGATAGGCGAGCGCGGTAATGCCCATCTTATGACGGAGGCTGTAAATGCATGCGCTATGGCAGATGTGCTTTTAATTCTGGGCAAAAATATGTACAGTGACCAGCTTGATACCACGCAGCCCGGTAAAAAACAGGTAAAGGTTTTATTTTCGGACGAAACCTATCTGCCGAAAAGTAGAGCGGATTTCGTGATTAAAGATGCGATAAAGGTAGTGCTGCCTATTATTATCGGATAGGCGTGATGAAAGGGCACAGGATTAAGGAGATATATGAAGAAATATAAGGTAAAAAAAGGACAGCCATACCCTTTGGGCGCGTATGTGTTAAACGGAGGCATAAACTTCTCCGTAGTCAACAGTTCAAACGAAGACTGCAGTATTATTTTGTACAAAAAAGGTGTAGAACAAAAAGTACATATAGATATGGACAGGAGCAACAGAATAGGCAATATTTCCTGCATCTTTGTCGAGGGCATATCGCCGGATGAATATGAGTATAATTTCCGTATAGGCGACAAAGTTTTTGTGGACCCATACGCTAAGCGCATTATGGGCAATGAGAAATGGCGAGGAGCGGAATTTAAGCGGCCGTTTTTGAGAGGCGGTTTTTACGGCAGGGAGTTTGACTGGCAAGGCGCACAGCCGCCGCACATTCCTTACAGTGAGAGTATTATGTACTGCCTGCATGTAAGAGGCTTTACAAAGCATAGTTCATCGGGGGTAAAGCATAAAGGCACGTTCGAGGGGATAATCGAAAAAATACCTTATTTAAAGGGACTTGGTGTAAATTCGCTTGAGCTTATGCCCGCATATGAATTTGAAGAATGCGAATGGGCGAGTGGTGAGGAACTTGCGCTTTCTCAGACAATAGAGTATCAGGTGCGGCATATTGACGAGGAGCTTGTCACGACTGAAGAACCGCCACACGCCAGGAGGCTTAATTATTGGGGGTTTAGGGAGGCATATTATTTTGCACCCAAGGCATCATATTCATCGGAGATAAATCCATGCATTGAGTTCAAACGCATGGTACGGGAATTGCACAAAAATGGCATTGAGGTCATAATGCAGTTTTATTTTCCCGACAATATCAAGCCGGGCTATATCCTTGATATAATAAAGCATTGGGTGATTGAATACCAGATTGACGGCGTGCATTTAAAGGGCGGCAAGGTGCCAGTGACGCTTATTGCTACAGAGCCGATTTTGGCGAATGCAAAGATTATGTGTGAACATTTTTCACTGGATGAGATTTATGCCAATTCTGAAATTCCCGCATACAAAAATCTTGGCTACTACAGAGATGAATTTATGTATGATGTGCGCAGATATTTGAAAGGCGACAGCAATATGCTTTCCAATTTTCAGTATCATATGCGCAATATCAACGCAAGCTGCGGAGTTGTGAACTATATTACAAATTATTATGGCTTTACTTTAAAGGATTTGGTTTCTTACGACAGAAAGCATAATGAAGAAAACGGCGAAAACAATACAGACGGTAATGATTATAATTACAGCTGGAATTGCGGCGTCGAGGGACCGTCACGCAAAAAGGCAATCAATCAGCTGCGCAAACGGCAGATGAAGAATGCTATGTGCTTTGTGTTTACGGCGCAGGGCACGCCGCTTATAATGGCGGGCGACGAGTTTGGCAACAGCCAGGGCGGCAATAACAATTGCTATTGCCAGGATAATGAAACGGGATGGGTTGACTGGCGCGGTCTTGCGAAAAATGCTGACATTTATGAGTTTACCAAGGCTCTCATTGAGTTTAGAAAAGCGCATGGCATACTGCATCTTGACACGAATTTGTCCATGCTTGACAGATACGGTTGCGGATATCCCGACTTGTCATATCATGGTGAGGAGGCGTGGAAAGCGCAGCTTGAAAGTCATAATCGCCATATAGGCATTATGTATTGTGGAGTTGACAGCAAAAATCAGGAGGGCGATTACATATACATCGCCTACAATATGCACTGGGAGCCGCATCGTTTTGCGCTGCCGTCGCTTGCGGATTATGAGTGGGTGCATGTATTTGACACAAACGAGCAGCCGCTTGAAATAGAAAACGACAAAAACACAAGCTATGCGGACATTCCGCCAAGGAGTGTCGCTGTATTGGTCGGCAAGAGGCTCCCAAAGCCACAGCCAAAACCGCGTGTAAAGACAGTTGGCGCAGGTAAAAACAGCAAGAAATCTGACTTAAAGAATTAAGTATTGGCATTGGTGATTAAAATGCAGCATTATTGGAAACATTTCAAAACAATTACTCATCACAAGATTATGGTGATGAAAGGGTGCTTTTCTGTAGGAATGTACTGGCAGGGGCTTATGCATGACCTGTCAAAGTATATGCCGAGTGAGTTTATAGTAGGCGCAAAATATTATCAAGGTACGCAAAGTCCCAACAATGCCGAGCGTCTTGATAAGGGATATTCATCAGCATGGCTTCACCACAAGGGCAGAAACAAACATCACTATGAATATTGGCTTGATTACAGCTCAAAGCGCGGTGAGGGTATTATCCCCGCCCGAATGCCTGACCGTTATATCGTGGAAATGTTCATTGACCGAGTAGCTGCGTCAAAAAATTATAACCTTAAAAATTATACGGATGATATGCCGCTTAAATATTATTTAAAGGGTGAACCGTGGCGTTTTATGCATAAGGATACGCGCAGAAAACTTGAATTTTTGCTCAGGATGAACGCTAAACTTGGTGAAAAGAAAACTATGCACTATATTCGCACTCATTACAGACACGGACGGCTGAATTTACCAAAACATAAATCGTACAGATAAAGTCCGTCATTGCGGCTTTAATGTTGATGTAACACATTTTTGTAAACTCCATATATTAAGATAAAAAGAGAGATTAATATTAAGGAGTTAAAAAATGAACGGATGGATTTGGCTTTTGCTTTTACTGGGATGCTGCGGCTGCAATAACGGAGGCTGGCAAAATGGCATAAGCAGAAACGGCGGATGCGGTTGTGGCAATAATTACGATAATGGTTATTACAACAGTAATTCCTCATGTGGCTGCAAAGATGACATTATTCAGTCGAGAAGTTTTTCAGGATATTCGGGGACGGGTACCTGCGGCTGCGAAAACAGCGACAGCACAAGCGACAATAATCAGCAATAACCGACATTAATCAAGGCGGGGTGGCAACTCCGCCTTGAATTAAGTAAGATTTGCGAAGCAAAATCGATAAAAATATATTTATCAGTTATATTGGTCGAATTGGAGTGATAGGGTAGTGTTGGACACCGCGGCGATAAGAGATGCCGTCAATGTAAGAGAGATATACAGATATATGGGCTATCAGGGAAATGTCCCTGATGCTGATGTTTGCAAGCTGACTGATGAGGTTTTGGACGAGCTGTTGCAGGTTATAGAGCCAAAAAGCATATACAAACGTTTTGAATGTATCGTGGAAAATGGAGTAGTCAGTCTGTATGATTTGGAAAGCAAAAGCCTGTCAATTATGGCAACGAGCAGAAATTTGTCCGACAACCTGGCACAATGTAGTCAGGCTGTCGTTATGGCGGCGACACTTGGCATAGGTGCTGACAAGCTGCTTGGCAGGTATGAGCTTATAAATATGACAAAGGCGTCAATAGCGCAGGCGTGCGGCGCAGAATGTATAGAGGCATATTGCAATATCATTCAGGATGAGATAAAAAATTGGGCGGGAAAATCGAACATGTATCTTCGTCCTCGTTTCAGTGCAGGCTATGGTGATTTGGCGCTTGATATTCAAAAGGACATTTTTCGTGCGCTTGAATGTACGAAACGTATAGGCTTGACGCTTACGCAGAGTTTATTGATGTACCCTACAAAAAGCGTCACGGCTTTTATAGGAATTACAAAAAACGCACAAGGCTGTTACAGCAAATCAGGCGATAAATGCGCCGCGTGCGATAATAAAGGGTGTGAATATAGAAATGATTGACGGTTTGGGTAAAAAACTGCTTTTTTTTGACGGAGGAATGGGTACGCTTCTGCAGGCCAGAGGCTTACAGGCGGGTGAAATACCCGAGACATGGAACATTCTGCATTCGGACAAAATCAAACAGATACACAAGGAGTATCTGCTTGCAGGCTGCGATATAGTCAAGGCGAATACCTTTGGCGTAAACAGCTTTAAGTGCAAGGACACGGATTACAGCGTGGATATGCTTGTCAGTGCGGGAATAAGGCTTGTAAAAGAGGCGATAAGCGAGGTAACGGCAGAGGAGACAATGGCGGATAGAAATTCCGCAGTAAGATACACTGCGCTTGACATCGGTTCACTTGGTAAGCTTTTAAAGCCTTTGGGCGAGATAGAATTTTCGACGGCATACGAGGCGTTTAAAGAGATAGTAATATCAGGCGATAAAGCGGGCGCAGACCTTATACTGCTGGAAACACTAAGCGATTCATACGAGATAAAGGCGGCTGTCCTTGCGGCAAAAGAGAACAGCTCACTTCCAGTGATAGTCACAATGATTTTTGACGAAAACGGAAAGCTGCTCACAGGCGGAGACGTGGCAAGCGTCACGGCAATGCTTGAGGGGCTTGGTGTGGACGCGATAGGCTTTAACTGCGGCCTTGGACCTGAGCAGATGAAAAGACTGCTGCCAGAGCTTACCGCCTGCTGCTCGCTGCCAATTGTCATCAATCCAAACGCAGGACTTCCCGCCGTCGTAAACGGCAACACGGTTTATAACGTAGAACCGCCCGAATTTGCGCAGAGCGTAAAAACGCTTGTCGAGATGGGCGCAAGCGTAGTCGGCGGCTGCTGCGGCACCACGCCGGCGCATATAAAGGCATTGACCGAGGCGTGCAAAAATATGCCAATCCAGCCGATAACAGACAAAAATATGACAGTAGTGTCATCTTATAACCATGCTGTATATTTCTCAGAAAAACCGCTTATAATCGGCGAGAGGATAAATCCGACAGGAAAGTCAAAATTCAAGCAGGCGCTCCGCGACCACGACATGGAGTATATATACAAAGAGGGACTTTTACAGGAGGAAAAGGGAGCGCATATCCTTGATGTGAATGTCGGACTTCCGGAGATAGACGAGCCTAAGCTTATGGAGGAGGCAGTGACAGGTATACAGGCGATTATAGACTTGCCACTGCAGATAGATACATCAGACACTGAGGCGATGGAGAGAGGACTTAGATGCTATAACGGCAAGCCGATGCTTAATTCCGTAAACGGCAAACGCGAGTCTATGGAAAGCGTATTCCCAATCGCCAAAAAATATGGCGCTGTAGTAGTGTGTCTTTGTCTTGACGAGGGCGGTATACCGGAAACCGCAGACGGGCGTATTGCGATAGCCAAAAAGATAGTAAAGACTGCCGCCGAATACGGCATACCGAAGAAAAATCTCGTGATGGACGCGCTCGTGCTCACGATAAGCACAGGACAGGATAATGCAAAGGTCACGCTTGAAACACTTCGCAGACTGCGTTACGAGCTGGGACTTCATACAGTGCTTGGCGTTTCAAATATTTCATTCGGATTGCCTGAGCGCAGCCGCATAAATACGGCATTTTTCACAATGGCGATGAACAACGGGCTAAGCGCGGGCATAGTAAATCCATCGAGCGAGCCCATGATGGCGGCATATTACAGCTTTAATGCGCTTGCGGGCTTGGACGAGCAGTGCATGGAATATATAGAAAAATGCTCACAGCAGCCTGAAAAGCCCAAAGTAGCGGGCGGTGCTTTAGCAAATGCAGACGCCAAGAGTGCGATGTCCTTGGAAGACGCGATAGTCAAGGGCCTGACCGAGAGCGCATATCAGGCGACGACAGCGCTGCTTGAACAGAACATCAACTCTCTCACGATAATAAACGATAAGCTAATTCCTGCGCTTGACATAGTGGGCAAAGGCTTTGAGGAAAAGAGAATGTTTCTTCCGCAGCTGCTCATGAGCGCTGACGCGGCAAAGGCGTCGTTTGAGGCGATAAAGAGCACACTGTCAAAGCAGGGCAGACAAAGCGAGAGCAAAGCGAAAATCGTCATAGCCACAGTCAAAGGCGACATACACGACATAGGCAAGAATATCGTAAAGACGCTGCTTGAAAACTATGGCTTTGATATGCTTGATTTAGGAAAAGACGTGGCGCCCGAGACAATACTTGCAGCCGTAAAAGAGCATAATGTCAAGCTTGTAGGGCTTAGCGCGCTTATGACTACCACTGTAGTGAATATGGAAGAAACGATAAAGCTCCTGCACGAAAAAGCCCCCGAATGTAAGATTATGGTAGGCGGGGCAGTGCTTACGCAGGAATACGCCGATATGATAGGAGCGGACTTTTATTCAAAAGACGCCATGGGCTCAGTGCGATATGCCAATGAGCTGTACGAGGCCGGAGAAATATAAAAAAATAAAAGCGCTGTCAAAATTGGCGGCGCTTTTATTCATGATATATTCATGATAGTGGAAAAATTACATGCTTATCTGGCGTCATGGACATCGCCGTATTTTGTCATGTTTCCAATAGTATTCTGGAACTTGGTTTCCTTTGACACGGTAAGCTCGCTTGCCAAGTCCATGTATTTGATGAAGACGTCCTCGACAGACATTCCCTTTTCCTTGGCTATTTCTTCCATAATAGGCTTAATCTTTTCAAGCTGGAAAGAAACGCGCGTTTTTTGCGGGTCAAAATCCTTTAAAACCTTATCTGCATATTCGTTAATGCGGTCAAGCATAACCTTTTCGTCAGCTGTCATTTTATTTCCCCCATTCCGTGCGGCTGCACACAAAATTGATTTGATACAGATAGATTGTATCACTATAATAATGGATTGTCAAAAAGCATATCGTCAAAAATTTATCAAAATTCAATAAAAAGACTTCTAATTATGAATATTATCTGTTAAAATATTTTTATATATTTTAAGTAGTATTTAATACAATTTGGAGAGGAAGTGCGAGATGGCAGTAATAAAACCATTTAAGGCGTATCGCCCCCGAAAGGGCTTGGAGGCGCAGATTGCCGCGCTGCCGTATGACGTGTACAGCAGAGAGGAGGCTTGTGAGGCGGTAAAGGGCAAGCCGCTGTCTTTTCTGAATATTGACAGGGCGGAGACGCAGTTTGACGCTTCGGTAGACACATATGACGACAGAGTGTATAAAAAGGCTCATGATTTGCTCTGGGGAATGATAGAAAAGGGCGAGTTTGTGCAGGAGGAAAAGGCGGTTTACTATATCTACGAGCTTACAATGGATGGCCGAGTACAGACAGGTATAGTGGCGTGCGCAAGCGTGGACGATTATCAGAATAATATCATCAAAAAACACGAAAACACGCGTGCCGACAAGGAGCTTGACCGCATACGTCATGTTGAGGCTTGCGAGGCGCAGACAGGGCCTATTTTTCTGGCATACAGGTCAAATGATGTGATTTGCAAAATCATAGACCGTATAAAGGCAGGGGACGCGCTTTATGATTTTACGGCTGATGATGGCATAAGACACAGAGTATGGATTATCGACGACGATGCCGACATAAATGCAATAGGTAAGACATTTGAGGGCATTGGACAGATTTACATAGCTGATGGACATCACCGCTGCGCATCCGCCGTAAAGGTAGGGCTTAAAAAGCGTGAGCAGTTTCCCGATTTTACAGGGGATGAGGAGTTTAATTATTTTTTGTCAGTGCTTTTTGCGGACGATGAGCTTATGATTATGGATTACAACAGGGTAGTCAAGGACTTAAACGGTTTATCGGAGGCGGAGTTTTTGAAGGGCGTTGAAAAGGTATTTGATGTGCTGTCAAAGGGCAGCGTATGCCAAAAACCGTCAAAAAAGGGCGAGGTCGCGATGCTGCTTGGAAACACATGGTATCTGCTTTCAGTGAAAGACGGGTACAAGAGCGACAATCCTGTCGATGGGCTCGATGTGGCGATACTTCAAAACAATATACTTTCGCCGCTGCTTGGCATAACGGACCCTAAGACTGACAAACGCATTGATTTTGTAGGAGGTATACGTGGTATCGAGGAGCTTGAAAGGCGCGTAAATACCGACAGTAAGGCGGCATTTGCCATGTACCCGACTTCGATATCGGAGCTTTTTGCCGTGGCGGACGCGAGTATGCTTATGCCGCCTAAATCAACATGGTTTGAGCCTAAGCTTAGGAGCGGGTTGTTTATACATTCCATAAAATAAGTGTGAATATGCGGCTGCATTGCCCGTGAATATCTGCATTAAACAAAAAATATAATTTACAAACGGAGTGAGGCACATTGTTATTAACTGAAATGGAAGAACTGAGCAAAAATTTAAACGCGCTGGAAAAATTTCTGTCCACGCTGCCTGAAAAGGCGCTTAATCTGGGTGTCAGAGTGCTGATTGCGGCGGTACTGTTTTTCATAGGCGTAAAGGTAATCAAATTCATAAGGAAAATTACCAAAAAATCGCTCGAAAGGGCGAACGTAGAAGTCGGTGTAGTACAGTTCCTTGATGCGCTGATTAAGATACTGCTTTATATAGTGCTTATCATTATGGTAGCGGGCAACTTCGGCTTTGACGCGGCGAGCATAGTGGCGCTGCTTGGCTCGGCGGGCGTGACTATAGGTCTTGCGCTGCAGGGAAGTTTGAGTAACCTTGCGGGCGGGGTACTTATATTGCTGTTAAAGCCGTTCAGGGTAGGCGACTACATCATAGAGTCAGGGCACGGAACTGAGGGATTTGTAAAGGAAATCGGCATATTTTACACTAAACTTATGACAGTCGACAATAAAGTGGTAGTCCTGCCAAACGGCGGGCTTGCCGGTGCAGCGATAACAAATGCATCTGAGGCAAATACGCGACGGGTTGACCTTATTGTAGGCATTTCATACAAAAGCGATATCAGTGTCGCGAAAGGCGCGATACGCGAGCTTATTGCCGAGGATGCCGATATTCTTCAGGATGAGCCTGTAAACGTGTTTGTCGATTCGCTTGGTGACAGCAGCGTAAACATCGGAATACGCTTTTATTGCGAAAATGATAAATATTGGGAGGTGCGCTGGCGCGTGCTTGAAAATGTAAAGACAGCGCTTGACAATGCAGGAATTGAAATACCCTATCCGCAGGTTACAGTGCACAATGCGGAAGATTAACAGTGATTTAATGAGGCTTTTAAAAATTTAAAGGTTGACAAATCAGTATCCGGATAGTATACTAATATCGTTAAGCTTTCGTAGCGCAGTTGGTAGCGCAACTGATTCGTAATCAGTAGGTCGAGGGTTCGAGTCCCTTCGAAAGCTTTTTTTTCTTTTGCCTAAAAATAATGTGCCTGTTATTTGTAGCAGACTTTATAATATTTATATTTACTTTCATTTCGCTATGCTTTATAATTTTATTGGAATTTATTTTCACGATAAAAAACCACTGTATATAAATATAAAGGATAAATTATATGAAAGCCATCATTGCAAAAATAAGGCGGCTTGTTGACCGTTACATTATATCGGAGACTTTTAAGTTCAAATATGCGCTGACAATCTATGCCATTGGGGGAGTGCATGTCTTCCTTGTCTTTCTTTTTGCCTTATTTCGCGTATATCCTATGGTAATTTTCAATATTGGCAGTGCCATTATGTATTCTCACTGTATCAAAATAATTAAATATGGTTATGATGAAGAAATGATTAAAACCTTTTATATCACATATCTTGAAATTATTCTGCATTCTTTTGCGGCTACATTGTGCGTGGGGTGGCATTTTGGCTTTTCGCAGTATATAATCGGACTTATTCCATTTGGGTATTATATGTGCGTCACCATGATAGATAATGAAAAAAAGTATTTGATTGCCACAATGCTTGGTTTCGGGGCATCTATATCTTTCATTGGCTGTCGTGTGCTTTCGGCATTGGTGGGTTCTTTTTACCAAGTGGATGTTTTGCCCGCCGTGGAGATACTGATTTATATTTTTAATTCTATATGCAATTTTTTCCTGTTGTTTATGTTTACGCTGATTTTTGTGATTGATATACAGATTACAGAGAAAAAGCTGCATAACCAGAATATTATCCTTGACAACATGGCAAGCACGGACCCAATGACAGGGCTTTACAACCGTCGCAGCATGCAGGCGTTTTTGGAGCACGCGGCCGCGTCAGATGAGCCTTTCTGTCTGATTATGTGTGATATTGACAACTTTAAACGTGTAAATGATACATATGGGCATGATTTCGGGGATATTGTGATAAAAGATATCGCGCAGATTATTACCCAGGAGATAAAGGATTTCGGGCACGTATGCCGCTGGGGCGGTGAGGAGATACTGATTTTGTGCAACGGCAAGCTTGACAAATTTCTGCCTATCGCCGAGAACATACGCCGAAATGTCGAAAAACATCCGTTCAGCAATAAAGTCACGACAATCCACTGTACAATGACACTCGGCATTGCGACACACAGAGAAAACCATAAGGTTGAGGAAACAATCAAGCACGCCGATGAGCGGCTTTATTACGGCAAGCAGAATGGGAAGAACAGGGTGGTTTCCGTGTATGATACGGCGTGATGCAAAGCATATGGCTTTTGCAGCCCGCAAGTCTAGTGTCCTTGCGGGCAATTCATTGCCACAGTGCGATAATCTTTTTGTTCAGCAGATTAAGCATACCGTAAAGCAGCATGGCGATAGCGCACAGTATTACAATGCTGAGTATGACCATATCCAGCTTGAATACCTGACTTCCGTAAATAATCAGATATCCAAGCCCCTGGCGCCCCGCGAGAAATTCTCCGATTATCACGCCCACGAGCGCAAGCCCGATATTGACCTTGGCAATCGAGATGAATGTCGGTATATTCTGCGGAAAGACTATCTTGGTAAATTTTTGAAGTTTATTGCCGCCGAGCGTTTCGATAAGTTTCAGGCGTTCGGGGTCGGTCTGTTCAAAGGCTTGATAGAGATTTAGGATGCAGCCAAAAATTCCCACAGACATGCCGCACAAAATAATTGTGCGCGGTCCGGTGCCGAGCCATACTATGATGAGCGGCGCGAGTGCGGACTTTGGCAGGCTGTTCAACACTATCAAAAACGGTTCAAGCATTTTGCCAAGTGACGGATAAAACCAAAAGAAAGTAGCCGTAATCACTGAGAAAACGATGATAAGCAAAAAGCTAAGCCCCGATTCCAGCAGCGTAATCCCGATATGTCTCAATAGCGACATATCACGTATATCATGTACAAATAATTTTGCGATGGCAAGAGGAGAGCTGAAATAAAAGCTGTCTATCCATTTGAAACTTGCTGCTGTCTGCCATAGCGCCAAAAATCCCGCAAACACCAAAATTCTGCACCAAAATATCAAAAGCTTATGCAGCTTTGCTTTGCGCATATAGTTTCTCTGTCCATCAGAACTATTGATTTGTGTTTTCATTTTGCAGCTCCCTCCATATTTCGTCAAAATACTGCTGAAAAAGCTTGGAATTTCGGACTTCATCGCGGCTTATGCCGTGCTTTTCAAACTCAATCGGTATGATGTCCTTTACGCGACAGGGCGGTTTTGTGAGCAAAATCACGGTATCGGCCATGGCTACTGCCTCTGAAATGTCGTGCGTGACAAGGATAGCTGTTTTCTCCTCGGATTTGATTATATCGTATACGTCTTTTGACACGCTGAGCCTTGTCTGGTAGTCAAGCGCGCTAAAAGGTTCATCAAGCAAAAGCAGGTCGGGGCGCAGCGCGAGAGTGCGTATAAGCGCTATTCTCTGGCGCATACCGCCTGAGAGCGCCGAGGGTTTTTGATGCTTTACGTTTGCTAGCTTGTATTTTTCAAGAAGATTGTCTATCAGCTCGAGATTTTGCGGGGTTTTTAGCTTCCTTATTTCAAGACCGAGCAATATATTCTGATAGACGTCGCGCCATTCAAGCAGATGGTCGTGCTGGAGCATATAGCCTATTTTGGGCGGCGCAAACTCCTCGGAATAAAAGGTTATATAGCCGCCTGTCGGTTTTAGAAGTCCAGATATAATCGAAAGTATCGTAGACTTTCCGCATCCGCTTGGACCGACAATAGCGACAAAGCTCCCTTTTTCGACTGAAAAGTCTATATCCTTTAGGGCCTCGACTTCGCCCCGGCTGCTGTAATATGAGAATTTTACATGGTCCAAACGGACAAAGGGCTTTTCGGACTTCATGACAACCGCCGCCTTTTCGACATTTATAAAATATTATATACATCACATTTGCGATTGGTTCTTGAAACAATCGGCAAGTTGTGTTACATTATTATTAATTGTTTATGTGGGAGGAGGTTAAGTATGGCTCAGCTTTGGGGAGGACGGTTTACCAAGGAGACCGATAAGCTTGTATATAATTTCAATGCGTCCATTTCTTTCGACAAAAAAATGTTCAGGCAAGATGTCGAGGGGAGCAGGGCACACGTGAAAATGCTCGCAAAACAGGGAATTTTGACTGATGACGAAAAAAATCAGATTTTGTCGGGGCTTGATGGCATTTATGACGATGTTTTGAATGGAAAGCTTGAAATTACCGATGAATATGAGGATATTCATAGCTTTGTGGAGGCTAACCTGATTGAGCGCATAGGCGAGGCGGGCAAAAAGCTCCACACTGGCAGGAGCAGGAATGACCAGGTCGCGCTTGATATGAAACTTTACACGCGTGACGAAATAAGCGAGATTAACGGGTTTTTAAAGGAGCTTTTGGAAACGCTTATAAAGATTATGGAAGAAAATCTCGATACATATATGCCGGGATTTACGCATTTGCAAAAAGCGCAGCCGATTACCTTGGCACATCATATGGGAGCGTATTTTGAGATGTTTAAGCGCGACAGACAGAGGCTTGATGACATATACAGGCGTATGAATTACTGTCCGCTTGGTTCGGGGGCTCTTGCGGGCACTACATATCCGCTTGACAGGGAATATACGGCGCAGGTTCTTTCCTTTGAGGGAGCGACGCTAAACAGCATGGATTCCGTGGCGGACAGGGATTATCTCATAGAGTTTTTGGCGGCTATGTCCACGATAATGATGCATCTTAGCCGCTTCTGCGAGGAAATAATCATATGGAATTCAAACGAATATCGTTTTGTGGAAATAGATGATGCGTATTCGACGGGCAGCAGCATTATGCCGCAGAAAAAAAACCCTGATATTGCGGAGCTTATTCGTGGAAAAACGGGGCGCGTCTACGGTGCGCTTGTATCCTTGCTTACGACTATGAAAGGCATACCGCTTGCGTATAATAAGGATATGCAGGAGGACAAGGAGCTTACATTTGATGCGATAGATACGGTAAAGGGCTGTATCGCGCTTTTTACAGGTATGCTTAGGACTATCAGGTTTAATAAAGATGTAATGCGGACGAGTGCTATGAAAGGCTTTACGAATGCGACTGATGCGGCGGATTATCTTGTGAATAAGGGCGTGGCGTTCAGGGATGCGCACGGTATTATAGGGCGTTTGGTGTTGTATTGTATTGACAGGGACAAGGCGATAGATGAGCTTTCGCTTGACGAGTTGAAAGCGATATGTCCTGTTTTTGAGGAAGATATATATGAGGCGATAAGTCTTGAGACATGTGTAAATAAGCGAATGACTATGGGGGCGCCTAGTCCTGAGGTTATGCGTGAGATTATAAAAATTAATAGAGGATATTTGCAAAATAATAATGTATGATATAGGTGATTGCGAAAGGTGTTCTAAGCCGGCCGAATTTAGGCAAAATATATAAAAACGCGGCTAGACGCTGCGCGAGACGCCGCTTATTTTATATATTTTGCCTAAATTCTATGTTGTCGAATAGAGTTTCGCAAACGCCTAATGTTAAATAAAGAAAGAGGAGAAAAATATGAGCGAAAAATTAAAGGTAGGTATACTTGGTGGTACGGGAATGGTGGGACAGAGATTTATTTCTCTTTTGGAAAATCATCCTTGGTTTAAGGTGACGACAATTGCGGCAAGTCCGCGGTCTGCAGGAAAGACATATGAGGAGGCAATCGGCGACAGATGGAAAATGACTACGCCAATGCCTGAGGCAGTAAAGAAAATTGTGGTTATGAATGTGAATGAGGTGGAGAGGGTAGCGTCTGAGGTTGACTTTGTATTTTCTGCCGTGGATATGACTAAGGAAGAAATAAAGAAAATCGAGGAGGAGTATGCCAAGACAGAAACGCCTGTAGTGAGCAACAACTCGGCGCATAGGTGGACGCCGGATGTGCCTATGGTAGTGCCTGAAATAAATCCTGAGCATATGAAAGTTATTGATTTTCAGAGAAAACGCCTTGGCACGACGAGGGGGTTTGTAGCTGTCAAGCCGAACTGCTCAATCCAGAGCTATGCGCCAGTGCTTACGGCTTGGAAAGAATTTGAGCCATATGAGGTAGTAGCTACGACATATCAGGCTATTTCGGGCGCGGGCAAGACTTTTAAGGATTGGCCTGAGATGGAGGGTAACATTATCCCGTATATCGGCGGCGAGGAGGAAAAGAGCGAGAAAGAGCCGCTTAGGATATGGGGCGAGATTAAAGACGGCGTCATCGTGCCCGCAAGCGAGCCTGTAATCACATGCCAGTGTATACGCGTGCCTGTATTGAACGGGCATACGGCGGCAGTGTTTGTCAAGTTTAGAAAAAAGCCGACAAAGGAGCAGCTTATCGAAAAGCTTACAAGCTACAAGGGCGTTCCGCAGGAACTTGGACTTCCCAGCGCGCCTAAGCAGTTTATCCGATATATGGAGGAGGACAACAGACCGCAGGTTTCGCTTGACGTTGACTATGAAAACGGCATGGGCATATCTGTAGGCCGTATCAGGGAAGACCATGTGTATGACTGGAAGTTTGTCGGACTTTCCCACAACACGGTAAGAGGCGCGGCAGGCGGCGCTGTACTCTGCGCGGAGCTTTTGAAGGCGCAGGGGTATATTACGAAGAAATAATTGATTGCTTATAAAGGAAGATGATATTATGCCTGAAAAAGAAATGTTAAAAGTAAGTATTGAAGAATTTTCGAGATTGCAGGATTATATGCTTGCTTGTGAAAAAGACTCAGCAGTTTATAAATTAATGCTGGTACGATATCTTGATTTAAAAGCGATACTGACAAGTTCAGGTATAAATCTTACAGATATCGACCGCATAAAACAGTAACAGCATATAAATCAAATATGGGGTGCATGGTTTTATTAATATTAAAGCCTTGCGCCTTTTATTATGCCAATTTTATATAAAATTCTTCAAATTTTGCAACTTTGATGCAATTATTTTACAACTATGATACAAAGGTGCCGTATAATAAGAGCAATAAATACTTTACATGTAGGACGGATATACGAATGGGAAAGATATTGGCATATTTGAAAAAACATATCATTATTGTCATAATAATCATATTTGCGATAGCTGTCATTGTATTCGCCATAGCTGCATCCAGAATACGGATGCACAATGGCTTAAATACGATTGAAGCAGAAAAAGAATATCGGTCAGACGAATTTCAAATCATGGAAAATTCGGATGGGAGTTATGGTGTTTCGGCTGATAAACTTTGTGCATATTTAACTGATTATGAAACGGACAGTCCTTATATATGCGCGGAGGTTACAATGTGGGATTTGATGACGGAGGAGTGTGGAGAGAAATATTCTGGAAATGCCAAAGTAAAGTGGCAGAGCTTTTATTCACCTGAATATTTGAACGAGGCGATTGTTAAGCTAAAAGAAAGCACGGCAGGGCATACGAATGATGAAATCAAGATGATTTATTACAGGTGCCGTATGCCCGATGATGTCCATGCTATAGAGCTGTATCAAAACTTGGCGAACAGGTATGGTATAGATAAAGCACCTTTGCAGGCATGGAGCATGGATAATGGAACAAAGTACAGCATTTCTCAGAAAATACAGGATGAAGATGGAAACTATCATATTTTCTCGCCTAAATCAGCTATAAATATCGTAGTGGATGAACGGATGGTTTATGGACTGTCAGTGCCTGATGTGCCTAAGGGCGCAGACTATGACGCGCTTAGAAATTTTATGCATGAAAAGTTTGCTTGTGGATTTTGTGAAAATTCAGATTTTGAGCGGATGATGGACGAGGAAAATCTGTATTGGCTCGACCATGCGGAGCGCATTACTATACTTACAGAACCCGACCGTAGTTTTGTGGAAATACGCGGTATAAATGAGTATTTGTATGAAGATGCGGGATTTATGCAGTATTTCGGCTTGCTGCAGGAGGCGGATTATGAATTGCCGATTTCAGATGATGGACGGGTGCTTTCAATTCATTTTTCGCTTGTTGGCGATATACCTGAAACAGGGTATAGGACTGATTTGGTTCAGGGTTTTTGTTCAAATGAAAGCTACAATATGATTGTGACTGGCAAATGGAGCGGGCGAATTTTGCAGCAGACCGAGGTAGATTTGTGCATTGAGCTGCCTGATACAATTACATTTGATGATTTAAACAGTGACGGATTTCCTGATATGTTCATAGATATGCCGTTACATTCAAATGATATGCATGCGGCGGCAGAGGAGCAGAGCTGGTGGTATCATCCTGATTATATGCTCTGGAACAATGAAAAAGAGCAGTTTGAGTATAAAACTCAAAAGGAGGTTAAAAACAGCCTGCTTGCCAATCAAAACAATCTGACCGAGGAGGAGCAGGACGAAAAGACAAAGCGTGAGCGTGCGGATTTATTTGCCGTGGTGACGCATCTGCCAAAGGGGGCAAATTCGGATGATTACATAGAACTGACTTTGGAGCGAATGGAGTATATTGTGCAGGCAGGCGATACGCTATGGGGTATTAGTGAGCGTTTGCTGGGGGACGGTTCTTATTGGACGCGACTGCAAGGAACTGATAAAGATTTTAGCTGTGCGGCGCAGCTTATGGCGGGCGAAAAAATATATGTGCCTGAAACCATTGTATACATACCTCGATATAAATATTCAAGGGGCGGGCTGCAGTCGGAGGGGAGCTTTCAGATAGAACAGCCTGATGGATTTGATTACCGTATTTTGAATAATGATGTTGTATACGATAGTTGGGCGGAGGAAAATATGATTTATTATCTTCCTGTTACAAATGAGATGGGCGAAAACGCTCTGAGCAGCGACTGGGAGGCATTTAAAGCGGAGGCGGCAAGATGCAGCGAGGAAATATGTCAGGGAAGGGTATCAAATTTGCAATTTGAAAGATACAAGGTAAAGGGGGGATGCGACCTGTACGGATATTCCTTTGAATATGATGCGGGCAGCGTTATAATTGAGTATACTGATTTTATCCGCCTTGGCGCCTCGAATATGGTTGAAGTGATAGGAGTGCGAAAGAAAGAGCCGAACAAGGTTCTTCTTAACGCTACACGCTACATAGCGGCAAGCTTTATTGATTACGGCGGTAATCCAGGCATGGGCTGGGGTGATGATATAGGTCCTAATGTGGGAGCTGAGGATTGGGATTATCCGCTTTTGCACAATTTGTTTACGGCGGCTGAGGAACAATTTGGAACACAAGGTTAAAATAATATGGAGGGACAAGATGAAAAATATTATGGTGATAGATGATGACATCAATGTCGGCAATTTGATACAGGAGGCGCTTGAAGATGAGGGTTACGGCATTTCACGCGCGTATTCGGGTACGGAGGCTGTGCTGTATTTAAGGCAGAACGAGAAACCAGACCTTATTCTGCTTGATTTAATGCTGCCAGGGCTAAACGGCGAGGAGATACTTCCGCAGCTTTCGGGCACGCCTGTAATAGTCGTGAGCGCAAAAGCGGCGGTTGACGACAAAGTAGGGCTTCTCATGGGCGGCGCGGCGGATTACCTTACAAAGCCGTTTGAGATAAAGGAGCTTTTGGCGCGGATAGCCGTACAGTTAAGGAAAAAGCCATATGGCGCGGACAGTTCAAAGGTTGTTTATGATGATATTACGCTTGATACGGCAACGCGGCAGGTAAGTATTTGTGACACGCGTGTCAGGCTTACAAAGACAGAATATGCCATATTAAAGCTGCTTATGCTGAATCCTGCGCAGGTGATAACGCGGACTTCTATACTTGAACGCATAAGCGATGACACGCCAGACTGCGTGGAAAGTTCTTTGAAAGTACATATATGCAATCTGCGCAGAAAATTAAAAGAGGTAAGCGGCAAGGATTATATAGAGGCGGTGTGGGGCATTGGGTTCAAGCTGAAAAGCTTTACTGTTTCTTAACTGTTTTCTGTATATGTTTCTTAACTATGCAGGTTTATACTCCTTATTATAAAAATATTAA
>CANQHZ010000030.1 GCA_947623805.1 uncultured Lachnospiraceae bacterium
GGGGGGGGGTATATGAGCAAAAACTTCTTTACAGTACACAACATTTATGGATTTTTTCTGAAAAGAATCTGCGCATGATAGCTGGAGAGAGTGGGTTTAAAAGCATAAGATTTAAATATTTCCAGAGGTATGGCATAGGAAATATGCTTGGATGGGTAAAGGACAAAAAACCAGGTACTGCTGTGGAAGATGATATTATATCAGAAACATTGGATGGTGTATGGAAAGGGCAGCTTAGTGATAGAAAGCTGTCTGATTACATGGTTATGTATCTTGAAAAATAATAAAGGTGGAATAATTAAAAATGGAGAAAGTGGTTTCTTTTATACCAATAAAATTGAATAATCAGAGGCTGTCAGGAAAAAACCTTATGGAATTGGATGGAAGACCTTTGTGTGATTACATATTTAAAACAATAGGGGGTATAGATGAAATAACTGAAAAATATGTATATTGCAGTGATGAAAAGATTAAGGAATATATGCCGCAGGGAATCACATTTCTCAAAAGGGATGCGTATCTTGACGGGTTTCAGGTAAAAGGTTTGGAAATTATTGAACATTTTGTGCGGGACGTGGATGCGGACATATATGTGCTAACCCATGTGACGCAGCCATTTACACAGGCGGAATCAATCAGAAATGCACTTAACAAGGTATTATATGAAGGTTATGATTCTGCTTTTAGCTGCATTAGCATGCAGGATTACTGTTGGTATAAGGGCAGACCGCTAAACTATGACATGAAAGATATTGTGACGACACAGAATTTAGAACCGATATTTGTTGAGACAGGCGCATTTTTTATCTTTCGTAAGGAGGTTTTTACTAAGCTCCATCAAAGAATTGGAAATAACCCTTATATGTATCCGATAAGCCAGCTTGAAGCAGTAGACATTGATACGGCAGAAGATTTTGAATTTGCAAAGGCTGTGGCGCAATATTTAAGGACTGATAGAAGGTAGATTTATATGGGGAATGTGCAGATACTGGATTGTACTTTAAGGGACGGCGGAAGAATTATAAACTGCAGTTTTGATGATGATGTTACAAAGGAAATGGTGAGAAGCCTTGCTGATGCCAATATTGATATTATTGAAACAGGATTTCTGCGTGACAGGCGCAATGTGGAATATAAAGGTAATTCGACGTTTTTTACAGATGTCGGGCAGATAGCCCCGTTTATTCCTGAAAAGCGCAATGCATTTTTTACGGCATTCATTGATTTTGAAATGTATGATTTTTCAGAACTGGAAGCATGCAGGGAAAATTCAGTGACGGGGCTGAGAGTGGGATTTACTAAAAAACAGTTCACAGATAAAAGGGATGAGCTGGGGAAATGTCTGCTAAAAGTAAAAGAGCAGGGATATAAGCTATTTGTGCAAGGAGTGAACACGCTGGCTTATTCAGACCGTGAACTACTTGAAATGATAGAATTTGTCAATGAAATAGAACCGTACAGCTTCGGCATTGTTGATACATATGGCGCGATGTATTTGGATGACATCATACATTATTATAATCTTACTGATCACAATTTGCATGACGACATATGCATTGATATACATTCTCATAATAATTTTCAGTTGTCATTTGCGTTTGCACAGCAGATTGTGTCGATGGCGGACAACAGAAATATTATTTTGGATGCCACTTTAAACGGAATGGGAAAATGCGCGGGCAATCTCAACACCGAGCTGATTGCAGATTATTTGACAAGGAAGAAAAATCATGATTATGATGTTGATGTGATACTAGATATCATAGACAGGTATCTGTATCCGATTAAGGCGGATAATGAATGGGGGTATTCAATTCCTGCATTCATGGCGGGAATATATAAAGCGCATCCAAACAATATCATATACCTTACGGAAAAATACAGACTTAATAGTAAGGACATTAAATATATTATATCGGGGATAGAAGAGAATACCAGACAAAGATATGACTACGATAATATCCAGCGCATTTATAAAAGCTACTGTGAAAACCGCATAGATGATGCGGATGTGATTGAAAGGCTGTCTTCCGAATTTGCAGGAGAGAAGGTGTTGGTAATCGCACCAGGAAGGTCAGTTATGACATACCAACAGAAGATAACAGAATATATACAATGTAATCAGGTTAAAATTGTATGTGTTAATTTTGCTCCGAAAAAAATAAATGCAGATTACCTTTTTTATGCAAATACTATTCACTGGGAAAAAATTAGCAGAACAGTGGAGCATTCAAGGTGCATAGTTTCTTCTAATATACATGTAGATACGGAAGGGGTAAACCTTGTAGATTATTCAAGTCTTATCATGGAAGATAGTGTCCTTTATGATAACAGTACAATAATGTTTTTGAATTTATTAAAAAAGCTCAAGGTGAAGGAGATTATGCTTGCGGGTTTTGACGGGCTGCGTAAGGGAGAGGAAAATTATGTGGATAATACCTTTCCTAAACAAAATGGTGCATTGGGTACGGATGAAACAAACAGGGAAGTAAAGAAACTTGTTTCGCAATATAAGGCAAAGACGGCTGGGAAAATAGAGATAGGTTTCATTACACCGAGCATATATGCATGATTTTGAGGATAGTATATGAAGATAAAGGCATTGGCTATGGATGTGGACGGTACTCTTACAGACGGTGGGATTTACATAGGCAGAAACGGTGAAATTATGAAAAGGTTCTGCGTGAAAGATGGGTACGCTATAAACAATATGCTGCCGCAGATGGGCATAATTCCGATTATTATTACGGGAAGAAAATCAGAAATCGTACAGGCTCGTAGCTCGGAGCTGGGTATTACCCGGATTATTCAGGGGAGTTCTGACAAACCTGCAGATTTAAAAAATATGCTTTTAAAAGAGGATATTTTACTGGAGGAAACGGCGTATATCGGAGATGACATGAATGATTATGAGTGTATGTTGATGGTTGGATTAAGAGGGTGTCCGAAGGATGCGGACAAGAAGATAAAAGCAATAGCGGACTATGTATCAGAATGTGAAGGCGGAAAAGGCGCATTGCGTGATTTTGTTGAATGGCTTTGGGAAAGGGGAGAGAGCATACGGACATGGCAAAAGTAGTATGTTTTGGAGCCGCGGGTGGCGGAAGAAGACTGTATAAAGAAATTTCAGAAAAATATAATGTAGTGGCATTTATTGATAATAATGAGGAAAAATGGGGGACTGAACTGTTTGGAATTGAAGTATTCTCTCCGAGTGTGCTGAATGAGTTAGAGTATGACTGGATAATCATAACATCGGCACCAGGTCTTGCATCAATATATGAGCAGTGTGTGCAGATGGGCATATCAGAAGCTAAGATTATAACGACTTATGTGGAAGCTCCACTTGAAAGCAGAAGGATATTTCTGAAAAGTATTGCAGGGATGCCCGAGTTCAAAATGCTCCCAGGGGAATGTGCGGAGGCGGGTGTATTTGAAGGTGACTTTGCAAAGTATATCAATGAATATTTTTCTGATCGCATTTTGCATCTTTTTGATACATTTGAGGGATTTGACGAAAGAGATATTGAAAAAGAGAAAGGGCTATCGGAAGCAAAAGCTGGGGAATACGGGAATACTTCCGAAGAGAAGGTGCTGAAAAAAATGCCATTTCCTCAGAAGGTTGTGCTGCATAAAGGGTATTTTCCGCAGACCGCAGAAGGTATGGAGAATAAGTTCTGCTTTGTAAATTTAGACCTTGATTTATATGAGCCTACATATCAGGGATTATTGTTTTTCAGTAGTAAGATGGTTAGTGGAGGAGTTATTCTGGTTCATGATTATTTTGCAGAAAACTTTAAGGGACCAAGAGAGGCTGTAGATAAATTTGTTAATGAACACAATATACAGGGGGGGGGTATAAGATATATAAATTGCCAATTGGTGATGGGGTGAGTGTCTTACTGGCTGGATTTTGACTAAAGAATGTAATAAGAGGTGATTATGAAATCTAGGGTTGCTATTTTTTCATTTTATGATAAAGAAGGAATTGTAGATGATTATGTTATTTACTTATTAGATGAGCTTTTAACTGTTACTGACAGACTGATTGTTATGGTGAATGGGTTTGTAGATAAAGAAAATATGCATAAGTTGCAAAAAAAGACTAAAGAAGTAATTGTTAGAGAAAATGCAGGATATGATGCGGGTGCCTATAAAGATGCAATCACAAATGTTATTGGAAGAAATTTACTTGCGCAGTGTGATG
This sequence comes from uncultured Lachnospiraceae bacterium, assembly GCA_947623805.1. Classification (GTDB taxonomy): domain Bacteria; phylum Bacillota; class Clostridia; order Lachnospirales; family Lachnospiraceae; genus COE1. The sequence goes on from CANQHZ010000030.1 coordinate 4,208, forward strand.
AGCTTATTCTCTGCAATGATACATTTTATGGACCTTTTCTTCCATTAAAAACAATATGGGAAAAGATGGAAAGAAAAAAATGTGATTTTTGGGGGATGAATTATCTGGATTGTGAGCTGCTTCCACATATAGATAGTTATTTTATGGTGTTTAAGCAGTCAGTATTGAAAACAGGTTTTTTATATGACTACTTTTGTAATATGATAGATTCTAAAGCAAATGATTTAGATGAAATTATTGCACTGTTTGAGGCGGGATTGACAATATATCTTTTGGACAAAGGATTTAAGCCGGCGGCATATGCAGAAAAAAATAGGTTGAGTGTTTATGAATGCAGCTATCTGCTCATGACAGAGTATAATTTTCCAATCATTAAGAAGAAGTGTTTTTCACCGCGATTTAATGTGCAGTTAGGCTGTATGAAACAAGCTGTAGAATATGTAGAGAAAAATACGTGTTATAATATAGAGCTGATATTAAAAAATGCGTGGCGTATTTATGGAATTACAATAGATGATATAAACAGGCAATATAAAGGAACGAATCAATACAGGGAATATCAGTGCACTGCAGACTTAACAAGAAGAGAACTTAGAAAGTTTGTTACAGAAGAAAAGGAAATATATATTTATGGGACAGGTTTTTGGGGAAAAAGAATTTTTCATTTGTATTTATGTGGAAGGAAAAATTTTAAGGGATTTGTTGTGTCTGATAACATAGAAGAAACAAGAAGTGTTCTGTATGGTTATCCTGTCAGTAAAATATCAGAAATATGCAAGAAAAGTTTGCTTATTATAGCTATGACCAGAGAAAACACAAATGAGGCAGAAGCAAATACGAAAGGATTTGACAAGGTGGTTAAGCTTTGGAAAGATTGATTATATTCTGCTTTTACAATCCAAGTGGCAGGCTGACAAGGGATGTGGAATACCTGCTTTCATCCTTAAAACAGTGTGCTAAATATATTGTAATAGTAGTTAACGGAGAAATGGATGAATGCGAAAAATTAGAGAGTTATTCGGATTATATTATTTTTCGTGAAAATAAAGGATATGATGCGGGTGCCTATAAATGTGCATTGCGGGATCAGTATGTTCATAAATGGCTCAATGAATGTGATGAATTGATATTGTGCAATGATACCTTTTATGGGCCATTTGTTTCTTTTCAGGAGATATTTGAAGAAATGGCAAGCCAAAATGCGGATTTCTGGGGATTGAATCTGTCTGATAATGGCCTGATAACTTTTATCCAATCTTACTTTCTTGTTTTTAAAATCAAAATATGGAAAAAGGGAGATTTACAGGAATTTTTTGAAAAGGCTATTGACGAAAATACGCAGGATTTTAAATCTGTACTATATACATTCGAGCAGGGAATATATAAGTTCCTGACAAACAGAGGGTATAGGTCAGGAGCGTTAAAACAGCAAAGATATCATATATTATCGTCTGTAGATGGCAATATTTGTTACGATCAGTTACCTTTGCTTAAAAAGAAAGTGTTTACTGACAAATTTTATGATAAGAAGAAAATTTTAAATTCACTTGCTTATATTGCACAACATTATGACTATGATATCAATTTGATTCTGGAGGACATAAAAGATAAATATTGCATCGATATAAACTTTGATGAAATAAAAAATCATTTGATAGAAGTACATAAAGAGCCTATAGAAATAGCGAAAGTAAAAAAAGCGGATTTGATAAATTTTTCTGAAAAGAATAAAAAAGTTTATATATACGGGACAGGGGCTTATGGAAAATTGGTCTATCAAATAGTGGAAAGAAAATTTATAAAAGGTTTTATTGTTTCGGACGAAAAAATGACGGAAGATAAAAATTTTTTTGATATACCAATTTATAAGATTTCAGATTTGGCTATATGCAGGGATTTGCCGATTATCGTTGCCTTAAATAAAAGTAATAGTGAAGAAGTGGTTGAAAAATTAGAAGACTTTAAAAATGTCTTGTATCTTTTCTGAACATAGTATGGAAAGACTGTGGCTGTAGCTTTTCCAAAATCATTAAGTGGCAGGAGCAGATTGTTGGATGATGAAAAAGTATATTATCTGGAGAACAGGAAAAAAGCAAAAAAGTACTGAAGTTTAAAGCCAATAAAGATGTAGATTTAAAAAGAAAATATGGAGGTGGCAAGATTGAAAATAGTAAATTGAGCCAAAATTGGTAGCAAGACACAAGAAAAAGACTCACATAGTGAGCCTGAATTATGGTATTCCCACCTTTGGAAAGAGGCCACCTGCATATCAACACTTAACGGGTGGGTGCATCAGCCATTGATACCGGGATGCCTAATTATTAAATTAACTATAACACAAAATGTTCAGTATCGAAACCATTTTCATAACGTTTTGTGCCTGAGCGAAGCGAAAGAAATGGATATAAAAATGAAAAATCGTATATATATATGGGGAATAGGAAAAGGATACAAAATGCTTAAAAGCGCCTTGTATTTTGATTGCATAGAAATGGTGGGTTTTTTGGATAACGATGAAAAATTATGGGGGACGGAACAGGAAAACAGCATTGTTTATGCACCGTATAACTTGCTCATGGAGATAGACTACATACTTATTTCAACGATAAACTATATTGATCAGATAAAAAATCAGTTATTAACTTTGGGAGTGAGTGAAAATAAAATTATAGCATATTTTGACGCATATGATTGCATTATTAATGAAGTTAATTTTATTAATTATACTGTCAGAATAATGCAGTTAATGGAAAGAAAATTTCAAAATGTATTTTATAAAATGTCCAATATGGAATATGAAATAGCGGATAAAGTTAGAAAAGGTTGTTATCAGTTTCCAATTATTGAGCCTGCTGAGAACGCTTTAAATGAAATCATAGAAAAATCAAAGTCAATGTGCCGGTTTGGCGATGGGGAATTTGAGGTATTGTTTCAAAGACCAAGATCAACGTTTCAAAAGATAGATAGTACATTGGCAATTAGATTGAAAGAGGTGCTTGTAAATAAAGAATCTTGTATTTTAACTTGTATTGCGAATAATTATGGCGACTTGAGTTGCTATACGGAAGAAGCAGCGTTGTCGATTAGAGCATATATGTCACAATCAATACGAGAGAGCCATATGAGTGTTATAGATATGAGCAAAACATATTATGATGCATATGTGACTAGGGTGTATATGATGTATCGAAATAAAGAACATGCTGTGCATATTTTTGAATTATGGAAAAGAATATGGCACAATAGAGATATAGTTATGATAGAGGGAAGATATACAAAAAACGGTTATGATAATGATCTGTTTGCTAATGCGGCAAGTGTGAAAAGAGTTTTGTGTCCGACTCAAAATGCATGGAATAAATATCGTGAAATTTATGACTGGATTATTTCTAATGTGTCAAAAGAAAAATTGATACTGATAACGCTGGGACAGACAGCGACGGTATTGGCATTTGACTTGGCAATGATGGGTTACCAGGCTATAGATATGGGACAGCTTGATAATGAATACGAGTGGTATAAACGGGGAGCAACGAAAAAAATACCGTTGAGTAATAAGTATGTGCATGAAGCTGGAAAAATAGGACAAATAAATAGTGATGTTTATGATCCTCTTTTTGAGAAACAGGTGATCGTCAGAATCGGTTGTTAGCAGGTGATATAGAAAGTGGTCTGTATCGCTGAGATAGTGTGTAATGGCAAAACTTTGCAGGAGGCAGTTATGATTTTATCGGAGTGTGGACAGGAATTTGAAGCATATGCAGCAGAAATTACGGATAAATGGACAGGTCAGATATTTATCTTTGGTGCAGGGATTGTAGGAAAGCAATTAAAGAAAGAAATATATGCGTATTCTACAGATATTGGAGTAAAGTTTATTGATAATGATGCGAAGAAAATAGGAACAGTATATGAAGGCGCAGAAGTTATTTCTATGGCAGAGTACTTTCAATTAAATGGAGAGGACAGAGGAATTATTGTGATTGCGGCTTCGCGTGCTAATATTGGAATTATTGAAGAACAGCTTAGAGGATATGATTTAAGACACAGAGAGAATTATTTTATTTATGATGAATTTAAAAATGAAATTTTTCCAATTATATCACTGTACTGCTATGATAAATCATATGTATCATTGGCTCAGATTTCACTCACAGAACGTTGTACGTTAAGATGCAAAAAATGTGCTCATGCGTGCTATGCGGTGGACATTGCTTCGGAGGATATGCCACTTGAAGAAGCATATAGAAGTGCGGATTATTTCTTTTCTAAAGTGGATTTTATAAGTGAATTCGTTCTGATAGGTGGGGAGCCGCTGTTGTATAGGGAACTAAGTAAAATTGTTGCCTATATAGGGGGAAAATATAGGAAGCAGATAGGATTATTTACGATTACTACAAATGGAACAATTGTTCCGCCAGAAGAAGTTATGGAGGAATGTTCAAAAGCGGATGTGATGTTTCGAATATCTAATTACTCTAAAGCGATGCCAAAATTAAAAACTTCATATGAAAAATTAATAAAACGTTTATCGGAGTACAATATTCCTTATATACTTGGGAGAACGGATAATGAATGGATGGATTATGGATTTGAGTATGTGGATCGCAAAGCAACACAGGCAGAGTTGATTGAAGTGTTTGATCAATGTAGAACGCCTTGTAGAGAGATTCGGGGGAACAAGTTTTACTATTGTGTGATGGCACGCACGGTTTCAGATAATTTGCAATACAATGTCGGGGTAGATGACTATTTGGATTTTGATCGTTTGCAAGGTAAAAATTATAAAAAGGAACTGTTAAAATTTAATTTGGGATACTCAGAAAAGGGATATCTGGATATGTGTAACTTTTGCCATGGGGCAGAGAGTGTTCATTATCCAATTTCAGTGGCGGAACAATTAAAATAGATTTATGTTGATAGGGAGGAAATATAATCAATGGTAAAAGCAATTGCTCTTTATCTACCACAATTTCATAGGGTGTCCGAGAATGATGAATGGTGGGGAGAGGGTTACACGGAATGGACGGCAGTGAAACAGGCGGAAAAATTGTTCTCGGAGCATTACCAACCGCATGTGCCGCTACATAAGAATTACTATGACTTATTAGACAAGAAGACAATGGATTGGCAAGCACAGCTAATGAAAAAATATAATGTATATGGAATGTGTTTTTATCATTATTATTTTCAGGATGGTAGAAAGATTTTGGAGAAACCTTCGGAGAATTTATTGCAATGGACGGATATTGATATGCCCTTTTGTTTTTCATGGGCAAATCAACCCTGGGTAAGATCATGGAGTAAATTTTACCAAGGAGGGGGATTTTGGAACAGTAAAATTGAAAAAAAACAAGGTAAAAATGGTGATGAAATTTTGCTTAGGCAGAGATATGGAGCAGAAAAGGAATGGACAGAGCATTTTTATTATTTGCTACCTTTTTTCAAAGATAAGCGATATATCAGAATAAATGACAAGCCAGTTTTTATTATTTATCGGCCCGCTGACATAGAATGTTTGGCGGACATGATTGATAAATGGAATATCTTAGCTAATGAAAATGAAATAAAAGGGATTTATTTTATTGGAACAAATGTGAACTGTCCATGTATGGATAGTTTATTGAGGCAAAAGATGTATGATTCAGAAATGTTGGTAAACAATCGAGAAGATTACGAAGAAGCGTGCTATAGAATAATTCAGACTGAGCTTCAACAGGATGATGATGCCTATTTGTGCGGATTTCCGGGATATGATGATTCACCGCGTCGTGGGGAGAATGGGATTGTGATAGAAAATTCTACGCCAGATAAATTCTATAGCTTAATGAAGGTTTTATGTTATTTAACTGAAAAGAAAGGAAAAGAGTTTGTCTTTGTAAATGCATGGAATGAATGGGGCGAAGGAATGCATCTTGAACCTGACGAGAAATATGGCTACGCATATTTGGAAGCGTTAAAGAAGGCGCTGGATGATTATAAAGATTTTAAAGAAGATGACTTAGATATGGAAAGAATTGGACACACTGAAAGCGAACAGTCTATATCAATAAGGAGAAATGCCAATATGGTAAAGGCATTAGACAAATGGCTTTGCATAAAGGAGACTGGAAAAACACTTGTGTCATTCTTTAAAAAAAATAAATTTCAGGATGTTGCCATATATGGAATAGGGATCTTGGGGCGGCATCTGATAACAGAGTTGGAGCATGATGAGAATATTAATATAGTATATGGTATTGACAGGAGAAAAAATGAATCTCTATTAATGTATTCGTTTCCTATATACGGAGTGAATCAGAAGTTGCCTCAGGTAGATTTGATCGTAGTAACAGTTATTCATGATTATGACAAAGTTTGTATGACATTACGCAGATGGTACGATGGCAAAATTGTCTCTTTGAAAGAGATCATAGACTGGGTGGTATCTTATGAATAGGATGGCTGTATTTATATTCTATGATTTGGAAGGTTATGTGGGAGAATATGTACAGTATCTGCTCAGTAGTTTAATGACAATCACACAAAAGATTGTGATAGTTTCAAATGGAAAGCTCAAGGAAAAAGAAAGGGCGAAGCTGAGAAGTTACACTTCATATATTTATGAACGTGACAATATAGGATTTGACGCAGGTGCCTATAAAGATACTTTTACACATTATTTACGAGAAGAATCGTTTGAGCGATGGGATGAAATTATTTTGCTGAACGATACTTTTTATGGTCCGATGTATCCGTGGAGTGATGTATTTGACAAGATGGATAAACAGGATGTGGATTTTTGGGGAATGACAAAGCAGGAAATCTATAGGTGGAATGATGGCACAATCCTTCCCACGCATGTGCAGTCCTACTTTTTGGCGATTCGAAAGAGAATGCTGTGCTCAGAATCTTTTCGTTTGTTTTGGGAACAGATGGAATATCCTGTTAAGCAGCAGGAAGCCGTATTGAATTTTGAAGTGCGGTTTACAAGCTATTTTTGTCAAAAAAATTTCAGATATACTGTGTATACAGATGTATGCGGGGTAGATTTTCCTGCCATAAATTCGGAAATATATATGTATTACATTACGGAATTGTTGTCTGTTGCCAAGATGCCGTTGGTAAAACGAAAAGCGTTGGAATTTCTCAATTTTGAGAAAGCTCGAGTAGCTTTTGATTACATATCTGACAATACGATTTATAATATGGATTTGATAAAAAGACATATGCAGCATTTGGATAGAAATTGTGTGCTAAAGCCATTTGGTTATTGGCAGTTGGATGATTTCTGCAGAAAACATCCGGATTTCTATATATATGGGGCTGGAAAGATAGGAAGTCTAGTTGGCAAATATCTTCAATGGAGAGGCTTGCGAGTAGATAGATATGTAGTATCTTCCAAAAGGGAAGGAGAAGGAGACAATGTGCTCTCTTTTAGAGATGCAGTTATCAGTAAAAATACAGGAATTATTCTTGCTTTAAGTAAGAAAAATATGGAGGAAGTGCTGACAGAAGTTGTGTGCGATATTTCGCCGGATAATCTATTAATTCCAAGATGGATGTAAACAAAAAACGGGTTTACGAGGAGAAATGATATGCAGCGAATAGTGCTTATGGTCATATACTGTTATGATGGTGAGTTAATGCAGTATAGAAAAAAACTCATTAACGACATTCGACCTTATGCGGACGTATTATATATTGTTTATAACGGATATATTAATGAGGAAGGAACGGATTTCTTAAATCAAAAAGCAGATTTTGTAATACAAAGGAAAAATGTAGGATATGATGCTGGAGCATATAAAGACATACTGACGCAAGTTCCCTTAGAAAAGTACGATGAGTTGTTATTAATGAATGACACTTTTTTTGGATTCTTTTTCCCGTTGTCGGATTTTTTTGAACATACAGGTGAAAAGGCAAGCATTGATTTTTGGGGACTTACCAAACATCCCAGAGGTGTTTGGAAAGACGGAGAGGGTTTTGAGGAACACATACAGTCCTATTTTTTGCTGATTAAATCCCGAATGCTTCATAGTGAGGAGTTTAAACTGTTTTGGGAAACAATGCCTTATCCAGAGTCTTTTGATGAGGCCGTTAAAAAATTTGAATTGAAGTTTACAACGTATTTTAGAGGATGCGGATTTCAGGGAGACGCTGCATATTGTGATTTGCACAAATTAGGAATAGAAGACGGGAAAAATCCATGTTGGGGATGGTCTCATGAATTGATTAAGAACCAGCAGTATCCTGTTTTAAAAGTAAAAGCAGTTGATTTTGGAAATTTTGTTGATGCGTGGGAATCAATAAAATATGTAGACAGATATACGAATTATAACATTAATATGATCAGAGAGGTATTTGATAAGAGATGCCGAGGTAATCTTTCCAATTTTTTAACAGATTTTTCATTTTTACATAAGTTGGAGGCGTTTTATAAAAGTCATGAAAAAATATATATATATGGTCATGGACGGATAGCTCAAAATATGGCGGCATTTTTTGAATACAGAGGCTGGCATTTTGCAGGTTTTTTAGTAACTGATAAAGTGAAGGAGGAAGAGCCAGTTATGTCTTATAGAGAGGTTAAAGTGAAAGAACAAGATGGGATTGTGCTAGCACTTGGACGCAAAGCATATGCAGAGGTGTTGCCAGTGGTTATGATTGATTTGCATCCGCATCAGTTCTTTAGCTTATACTCATAAATTGTGTTGATTGCTTTTAAAATTTCCTTTTGAAAACTATGGGAGGAAAGTACATAAATGAGAAGGAAAGTTATTTTTGGCTGTGGGAAAATTGGACAAGAAGCATTGACCGAATATGGACAGGAAAATGTTATCTGTTTTATTGATAATTATAAGACCGGTAGTGTGCAGGGTATTAACATCATCAGTCTGGATGATTTCCTTAAGAGGGGTGGCTGTGATGATGCGGAGCTGGTTGTCTGTACAAAATATTGGCGGGAGATAGTGCAACAGTTAGAGCTGAGTAAAGTGAAATATACGATTTATCCGCCATTGATAAAGGGAATGCCTGATTTTTCGGTTAATATTGCTCATGACAGATGGGCGGATTATCTTGTAGAGAAATTTGATTTTGAAAACATAAATATACTGGAAATAGGTGCAAGAAAAGTGATCAGCAGTGTACGCTCTCGATTTAAGAATGCACAGTATACTGGCTTGGACATATATCCAGGGGAGAATGTTGACATTGTGGGGGATATTCACTGCCTATCGAAGTATTTTGTGCCTGACAGAAAATTTGACCTGATTTTTTCTTCAGCAGTGTTTGAACATCTTGCAATGCCATGGCGCGCCGCTGAGGAGATAGCAAAATGTCTGAAAGTAGGAGGATATGTGTTCATTGAAACGCATTATTGTTATAATTCTCATGAAAGACCCTGGCACTTTTTCCAGTTTAGTGAGCAGGCGTTAAAAGTATTATTTTCAAAGGAAATGGGTTTTGAAACAATTGAAGCTGGGGTGTCCAATCCGATAGATGGGGTATTTTCAAAATACGCGTGTGAGTATCTGCGAGGAAAGAAAATAAATAATTTATATTGCCATAGTGAATTTTTGGGCAGAAAGGTGAGGGAAGTTGAGGATTTTAGCTGGAATAAAGTCGATGTCAATAGGCTTGTTGAAGGCACTTGTTACCCTGAGCCGTGAAATTAATTGTGTATTCGATGATTGCTACAACTGGAGGTTGGTTATAAGTACATGAAAGTCATAATTTTTGGCACAGGAAAAGTATATCAAAACAGTAAGGAATGGATTCCAAAGGAAGATATTGTGGCTTTCGTGGATAATGCTGTTGAGAAACAGGGCAGTCTTCTGGATGGCGTTCGGATCAATCCTCCCGAGGATATTCAAAATATTATATATGATAGGATTGTCCTGATGAGTGCGCAGGAGCAGCGGATGAAAGAGCAGCTGCTAGAGATGGGCGTTCCGTCTGATGTAATTTGGAGCAGGCAAAAATATAAAACAGAATGTTCACGAGGCGTGTTAAAGATGTACTGCTATTATGAGACAGCATATATTCCCAAGGGACGTATTCTTATCATTGCCCAGAATTTAAGATACGACGGTTCGACTATGGCTGCTGTATATGCTGTGAACGCTCTGCAAGAGCGTGGGTATCAAGCGATTCTGGCAGCGCCATCAGGAGATCAGATGTTTATTGAAGAGATGTCCCAGCGCAGGGGCATTAACATTGTAATATGTCCGACACTTCGTGATTTGGACACGCCGGAAAATTTATGGATTAAACAGTTTGATATTGTTATTGTAAATGTATTTCCTATGATATCCTGCGCTTGTGCAATCAGTAAATACAAACCTGTATTATGGTGGTTGCATGAAGTGGGAATAGCATACGAACAGTTTTTAGAGGCGTATCCTCAATATATGCAGATTGACCAAACAGACAATATGCATATCATGGCAGTGAGCCAGAATGCGAAGAATAACTTTGAAGCCTATTATCCAGGGAGAGTACAGTATATTATGCCATACGGGATACCGGACGAATATGTGCCGACGGCAGACAAGACAGATGGTGCTGGGGTGACGTTTGCTATTGTAGGTAATATATGCGAAAGAAAGGCGCAAAAAGATTTTGTACAGGCTGCAGCAGGGCTTACGCAGGAAGAGTTGGAGCAATCGAAATTTCTAGTAATTGGGAGCGATGATAAGGACGCATACTATAATGAGATTAAAAGACTGGCGACAGGGATACCACAGATAAAATTCTTGGGTCAGTTATCCCGTGAAAAAATGAAAGAGATATATCAAAGCATTGATGTGGTGATATGTGCTTCGGTTGAGGAATGTCTGCCGGTGGTAGTAGTTGAGGCAATGATGCATAAGAAAGTAAGTGTTGTGAGTGATTCGGCAGGGATGATGGAGTATATCAGGCAGGAAAATAATGGTATACTCTATCAAGCTGGGAATGTGGAAGAGTTGAGAAAGCGAATGGAATGGTGTCTGGAGCATCGATATGAGTTAAGAAGAATGGGAGAAAAAGCGCGTAAGGTATATGAAGACTATTTTACTATAGACAGTTTTGGGAAAAGATTGGAAGCTTTGATTATTAAGATTAAGAAGAATGTTCCTAAGAAAACAGGAGCCTATACAATGGAGGAGAAATGAATCCTGAAATCACTGTTATCATGCCTTCCCTGAATGTAATGAGATATATCGTTGCGTGCATGGACAGCGTGCGCAACCAGTCACTTAAAAATACGGAAATTCTGTGCATAGATGCCGGCTCAACAGACGGGACGCTGGAGTATCTGCAGTCCTGCGCGGAGCAGGATGAGAGGATTCGTTTGATCCGCAGCGATAGAAAGAGTTATGGCTATCAGGTTAATGTGGGGATTAGAGAGGCCCAGGGAGCTTACATCGCCATTGTAGAAACGGATGATTATATTGACAGGGAGATGTTTCAGAGTCTGTACAGTCAGGGAGTAAGTTATGGGCTTGACTTTATCAAGTCAGATTTTGAAATGATATATGAGGACTGTCCCAAAAAAGAAAAGAAGGCACAGAATATTTTTAAACGGGACAGTGAATTGTATCGTAGAGTGATTACCCCAGCGGATTATAATTATATATTTGTATATGATCAGAATATATGGAAAGGACTCTATCGCAGGGAATTTCTGCTTACTAATGAAATCATGCTGCAGGAAACACATGGGGCAGCTTATCAGGATCTGGGCTTTACGCTTCAGGTTCTGCAAAGCGCTCAAAGAGCAATGTATATTCCGGAAGCATATTATAAATACCGCTTCAACAGGGAGGACGCATCTTCGGTAAATATAAATACTTTACGATATGTACGTCAGGAGTTTGCTTGGCTGTTTGAAAACCATAAGGTAGAAAAAACGGAAGGGATATATAACAGACTGGCCTGCTCCTTTATCGGTGAACTAAATAAAGCGCTCATTAAATCAGATTATGATATATGCGTTCCATATATTTCGGAACCGTATGTATGGATAAAAAAAGAATTGAAAGATGCTATTGAACAAGGACAGTTGAACCGAAGTTTCTTTTCAAGGGAGATGTGGCATGAGATTGTCTTTGCGCTTTATGATCTGGAAGGATATGCGTCTTATCTGCGTTTCCAGATTGCGCAGGAGGAAATTCAGAAAGGTGAATTGGCGCCTTTTATGAACGAAAAAAAGCTGATTGTATTTGGATGCGGTGTGTATGGAAAGAGGGTCAGACGCTTGTTTCTAGAGTCCGGCAGAGAAATTACATTCTTTGCAGACAATGACAGTAGGCTGTGGGGACAAGAAATAGAAGGTATAACAGTCCTGCCGCCTGAGCAATGCTATATAGCGCATAAGGAGGCAGCCTATGTTGTGGCGAGTAAGAAATATGCGGAAGAGATATATGAGCAGCTATGTATGAACGGAATCAGGAAAATATATATTTGGAAATAACTGTCATCAGAAATGTGTACAAGAGGAGCTAACATGAAACAAATAGCGATAGTGATATGCAATTATAACGGCGGTATGGACACAGTGCACTGCATAGAGGCGGTCATGAAAAATACATGGAAAGACATTGATATATATGTAGTGGACAATGCATCTGAGGATAACTCAGTCGCTCTTATAGAGAATTCCTTTGGAGACAAAGTGACTATCTTACATAATGAGGAGAATCTTGGCGGTTCAGGCGGATTTGGCAGAGGCATGAGGCATGCAGTGGATCAGGGATACGAATACGTGATGCTTCTCGATAATGATGCTTTTATTGATACAGACACTATTGAAAAATTATATGTTTATATACGCGCTCATAAAGAGATTGGTATCGTAGGCGCTAAAATTATGACCCTGAATGACAGGGAACGTATTTTTGATTTCGCTAAGATGATGCAATGGGACAAGTTCTATGACGGTTCCGAGTGGTACGGCAGAATGGACTCTCCTGAAACACAGAAGCCGTTTGAGTGCGATTATGTGGCGGCAACGACAGCGATAGCGAGACGGGAGGCAATCATTGCTTCCGGCGGGATGGATGAAGCCCATTTTATTTATTACGATGATATAGAAATGTGCCAACGAATCCGCATGAGCGGATATAAAGTTGTGTGTCTTGGAACTGCTAAGGCATGGCATCGGAGCAGTCTGTCCCAGAGAAGAACCAACACGTTTGCAGAGTATTATATGACACGCAATCGATACCGTTTTTATGGCAAGTATCTTCCGGAAGAGAGATTAGAAGAGTTCGCAGACTATATTATTGCTCAGGCGTTCCCGTATATGTATGGATCTCATTACATGGGCAGGGAAGACGTCTATTTGTCCAATAAGTATATTATTGAGGATTTCATGAACGATGTCCGCGGCAAAGCCAGACCAGGAAGAATACAGACGATAAAAAGCAATTATAAGGAAAACATTGCAAAGCTGATCAGAGGAAAAAAGAAGATAGGATATTATATAAAAGAGACAGGGAGCGAGGGAACGGCCAGACGGTTTGTACATCTGGTTGAAGAAATAGACCCTGAGGTTGCTATTGAAAACATAAGTAAAGAAGATGCGGCAGCATATGACATGGTGGTTTGCTTTTGTGGGCATGTAAAGGATGAATCTGAAAACATTCTGCCGGCAGTTTATATTGATATGCATAATAATATTGTGGATGACTGGAATGCCTATCTTTATTTCCAAAACTATGATAATGCGTATAGTTTCTTTAGTCATATTTATAAGCCGGCTATTCTGGAAGGAATAGCAAGAATACGGGAAAAAGTATAATGTTGAGAGTCATTGAGGGAGAGCAGAATGCTATACAGTTTTGATGTTTTTGATACACTAATTACCAGAACAACAGCGACACCTCAGGGTATTTTCGCTATTGTGGATCATATTCTAAAAACGGAATATCCCGAGATTGCGAAAAAAGCAGGACAGGATTTTTGTACGATACGAGTAAATGCAGAGACAACCACATTCAGAGTAAACAACAGTGATATAAAAGAAGACTGGACATTGGACGATATCTACAGAAGAATGGCTTGGATGACTGCCCTTTCGGATGACGAATTGAAATTTGTCAGACATTTGGAACTACAGGCAGAAGAGGATAATGTCGTCGCAATTACTGAAAACATCGTGAAAGTAAAGGAACACATAGCAAAGGGTGAGAGGGTAGTCCTGATCTCAGATATGTATCTTCCGAGTGAGGAAATCCGCAGACTGCTGGTGAAGTGTGATCCGGTGTTTGAGAAGATTCCTATTTATGTATCAGGGGAATGTGGTTATAAAAAATGTACAGGGAACCTTTACAGGTATGTGAGAAGGCAGGAAAAAGTCCTCTGGGAAGATTGGCTACATATTGGTGATAATAGGCAAAGTGATGTTGAGATGCCACAGTCACTGGGAATGAAAGCCATTTATTATCAGTATGAAGCATTGCTTGACTGTGAGCGGGCAATTCTGCAGAACAGAGAACGAGAGGCGGCACTGCAATTATTTATCGGGGCTTCCAGAAATGAGCGGCTTCTGCATAGCAGTCATGTGGCTTCCAAATTGGGAAGTTCTTATGGGGCAGCCATTCTTTTTCAGTATACGAACTGGGTATTGGAACTATGTGGCGAACTTTCAATCAGGAAGCTATACTTTGTCGCAAGGGACGGTTATATTCTCTTAAAAATCGCGGAACTGATAAAAAAGTATTGCGGAAATTCTTGTGAGTTTAGATATGTATACGGCTCTAGGAAAGCGTGGAGACTGGCCGCTGTTATTTCTGAAGAGTATTATGATCTGGAAGGTTATCTTAGAAACGAGAAAGATTATGCGCATTTAAGTCTCAGAAAACTTGCAGAGGCTCTGGATATGGAAATTGACACGGTGCGTGTTTGTCTGCGGCTCGATGCCGATTTTCCGATTGAAGAGGAGTATAATTGTTTTGATGAGGCAAAAGCAAATCCGTATCTTCACATCAATGATAATGCTGCATTGAAAAAGGCCATTGTTGAGAAAAATAAAGAGAAGAGGCGGCTGCTGGATGGGTATTTGCGGCAGGAATTGGATTTGAATGCGGACAGAATAGGTTTTGTGGAGATTCATGGAGATGGGGTGACACAGGACTATCTGGGAAAATATATCAGTACTATGTCGGATACAAAAATCAGTTCTTTTTATTATATTTTAGAGAAAAATGTTTCACAGGGTAGGCACACTTTTTATTCACAACAGAAATTGGAAAAGGATCTGGGAGCAGTTATAGAGGTGCTTACGAGAGCTTTTCATGGCAGGACTGTCGGATATAAGCAGACAGAGCGGGGATATGAACCGAAATTTCTTGATGACGAGAATCAATATTTGGAAGAATATGGATATCGATATTATTATGAGTCCGTAGTGCGAACAGTGGAAGCCTTTCTGTGCGCCATGAATCGGAATCGGTGTAATGTATCGGAATTTCAATACGCGCATGATTACAATGATTACCTTCTGCACAGGGAAGATGGAGTCATTTTTGAATATATTTGCGATATGCCAATCACAAACACGATTGACGGAAAAGAGAAACTGCTTGCGTTTGCACCGCGGTATTCAGAAGAAGAGATAGAGGCGGTCAAGGAGAAGGGATATATATGCAACTGTGGTCTGAGCAATACATTTTCTATGAGACGGTGTACCGAAGAGGAAAAAAGAAGAATTAACCGCAATCAGGAGATATATAGACAAAACAGACTGCTGAGCGCGCAGGGAGTCGTAAATAAATACAAGGTTAACGCTCTGAAATTGAAAAAAAAGGTTGCATTGTATGGCGCGGGAAGAGTGGGTAGCAGTTTATATGAGGATCTTATACGGCATACAGATGTTTGCCTGATAGTCTGGGTTGATAAAAAATTTGAATGCAAAACTGGTTTGAAAGATACTGTCAGCCATTTGACGTCGTATAATTTTGAACAGGTGATCGTCGGTGTAAGAGGGAGAAAGCTGGCGGAAGATATTATTACGGATTTGCTTACAGCAGGGATAGATGAAGACAAGATATATTGGGAGGAATGGGAATGTATAAATTCTTCTTCGGTGCAGGGCGCGTTGGGAAACAGATCCTAGATATGTGCAGTGTATTTGAAATTTTACCGGATTATTTCATAGATAATGAGGCGGAACGATGGGGGCAGGAACACTGTGGAATAGAGATTGTATCTTTGGAAAAAGCCTGCAGTTATGATGACATCACTGTATATATAACGTGCAAGGATTCGGAGTCGGTAAAGCAGCAATTGTTAACAGCAGGAGTGGAAGATAAAAGGATATGGTATGGAAGGGACTGGCTGAACATTTTTCTATGGGTATGCCATCTTTCCGCAGAGGACTGGGGAGTTGTGTTGAACGACAGAATGTCTGATAATAAAGAGAAGAGTATCGTTTTTGATCTTTTTAACGGGCTGGTTCTGGGCGGTGTCGAGACGTGGAGCCTGCGAATGGCAGAAAAGCTTCAGATGCGTGGCCACAGGGTAAAAGTGCTTACCAACGATGTGCAAGAACATTCGGTAGATCCACGTGACATACCGATTATTGAACTTTCATATGCGAGCGCCGGATCCGAAAGGGAAAAAATGGCAATGTGCGTTCAGGCTATTCGGGAGTGCGGACCTTGTACGATTGTAGGGAATTTTCCGGAGCGGGCATTTGGGGCGGCGTGTATAGCTAAAAAAACATACCCTGAAATGATTAGGCTTGTGGCAGTGATTCATAATGATGAACAGATTTATTACGATATGTATGCAGGCATGGCAGATTTGCTCGATGCTTGCATTGTTATCAGTTCAAGAATGCGGGTGAATTTGTGCAGGAAAGGCTTTCCTGTGGAAAAAATACATATGTTACAGTGGGAGATTCCTATAAAAAGTTTGTTTGCGCACACATACTCGAGACAAACTGAAACCTTAAGATTAGGATATGCCGGACGGGTAGTTGTCTGGCAAAAAAGAATGGATTTAATGCTGCAGGCTGCACAGAAACTAAAACAAATGGGATGTGATTTTAAGTTGGAGATTGCAGGTGCGGGGGACTATGAGGAGGAAATGAAGCTTCAGATACAGCAGATGGATTTGCAGGATTGTGTTGTCATGCTTGGCTATATAGACCGTGACAAGATTGCTGATTTCTGGCAGAGACAGGACATCATGTTAAGCTGTTCCGATTATGAGGGACACAGCATTTCACAGGCGGAAGCGATGGCGGAGGGAGCAGTACCAATTATTACAGATGTCTCAGGAGCGAGAGACGATGTGACAGATGGAGAGAATGGTTATGTAGTACCTGTTGGTGCGATAGATACATTGGTGAGCAGAATTGCATATTTGTATCATGATCGCGATATGCTTGCCCAATTAGGCAAAAATGCATATGAGACAATAAAAAGTCGTAAAGACAGTGCTGAGCAGTTTGAATGCATTATTAAGGCTATTGCGTGAGAGCTAACCAAAGGAGGATATGATGGAACAGGTCAATAGGCAGACTTGGCTGGAGTTTGAGGAACAGGCAGAGGAAAAGCAGGTAATTCTGTTTGGAGCAGGGAATTATGCAAGAAAATATTTTCAAAAGTACTGTGGAAAGCTGAGGCTTGCTGGTGTGATTGACAATAATCCGCAGAAACAAGGACTTAGACTGGCTCAATGTTTTATGGAAGTATATGCACCGCCGGAATCGGATCTGTCGATTTCTTCGGTCAGCATATTGGAGCGGTACAGCGATGATAATGTGATAGTTCTGATTGCTAGCAAAAATCATTACGAGGATATGCTTGCTCAGGTTCATGAATATGGCATCACAAACTGTTATGTGATAGTCCGTATGGAGGAAAATGAGAAGCAGGAGGCGGAGAAAATGCCGATTCTAGAACCAGAGCAACAAAAGAGGCAGTTTGTTGCGGAATGCTGCAAGAGGTATGACATTTCTCCGAAGAAAGTATTTTTCTATACATATGGAAAATATACGGAACATGGGAAATATATTACAGAAGCGCTGTTAAAAATCAGAAGTGACTTGGAAATTGTATGGATGCTTTCAGACCTGACGACAGATGTACCAGATGGAGTACGCAAGGTGTATGCGGGGAACTGGAGGCAGCATATTTATGAAATGGAGACAGCCCGAGTTTGGATACTTAGTTTGGCAGTACCAGATTTTATAGAGAAGAGGAACGGGCAAGTTTATATTCAGACTAAGCATTGGGCGAGCATAACATTAAAAAAATTTTATCTGGATGCTGTCAAATCTTTTGCAAGTGTGCCGGAAAAACTGGAAAATTGGGAGCGTGATGGTCGGCTTATGGATTATGTAATTACAGGCAGTGAGTTTGACACAGCTTCCTGTCGAAGTGGTTTTGGCTTTAAAGGAGAGGCACTGCAATTCGGTTCTCCACGTTCCGATGCATTATTTCATGAGGTAGAGAACAGAAAAAAAGTATATGATTATTATCATATAAAAAAAGATATCAAGACATTGTTATATGCGCCGACATATCGGTTTGACAAGAAAAAGGGTAACAGCTTTCATGCGGCCAGACTAATCGAACTGGATTTTGCCAGAGTTAAGAGGGCTTTGGAAAAGAGATTCGGAGGAGAATGGTATATTTTGTTCAGACTGCATCCTTCTGTAGCGGATGCTTTTCGTGACGTGGAAAGACCGGATTATGTAGTAAATGTAAGTGAGTACGAGGACAGTGAAGAACTGGTTGCGGCAGGAGATATTACTATTTCTGATTTTTCCAGTATTATGTTTGAACATGCTTTTGTCAAAAAGCCAGTCTTTTTGTTTGCAACGGATAGGCGAGAATATTTGCAGAATGAATATGAGCTTCTGCTTGACTATGATTCTCTGCCGTTTCCGATTGCGGAATCCAACGATGAATTGGTCCGTAAAATCGAAGAATTTGACTGTCAAAAGTATGAGTGCGCTGTTACAGATTTCCTTGAGCGGTATGGGATCCATGAAGATGGACATGCAAGTGACCGGTCGGCGGCATTTATATCAAATCTGATTGGTGGTGACAGATAAATCGGTAAGGAGAGGGAGTATGACAAAGATAACGGTAATCATGCCGTCGTTAAATGTGGTGAAATATATAAGACACTGTATGGAAAGTGTACTGTCACAGACGTTGAAAGAGATGGAGATTCTATGTATCGATGCGGGTTCCACGGACGGAACATTGGAGTTATTGGAGCAATATGCGGAAAGCGATGGCAGGATTAAAGTGATTCATTCTGACAGGCGCAGCTATGGCTATCAGTTGAACTTGGGAATCGGTATGGCTTCAGGCGAATATGTAGCGGTGGTGGAAACCGATGACATGATCACGCCGGAGATGTTCGAGACTTTGTATGAAGAAGCAGTAAAGGCAGATGCGGATTATGTTAAAGGCTCTGCGGAACTTTTCATGGAAGTTTCTAAAGATATATGCCTAAAAATACCTGCGGTACCGGTATTTCAGGATCGCAGTATGTATCATAGGCTTTTGTGTCCGAAAGAAATGCCGGAATTGGTAGTATGCGATTACTATTTGTGGACCGGTATTTATAAAAATGAATTGGTAAAGCAGATTATCCTGAACGAGACACCAGGAGCTGCCTATCAGGATGCGGGATTTATGTTTCAGGCGTATGCGAAAGCGGAGCGGGCAGTATATCTCCCAGATGCTTTCTATCTGTACCGACAAGATAATATGGAAGCTTCTTCATATGACAAGCGTGCGTTCAGATATTTTGTACAGGAGTATGACTATATGAAACAGTTCCTGTCAGGTTTGTCAAAGGATTGGTATGAAGCGTATTATACACGAATGCTCAATCACTGCAGACGCAGATTTCAGGTTATGGGGGCAACTGGTAAATTCTGGCAGGATGTTTCAGACGATATGGAAGAATTGCGGAGAAGACTGCAATACGCAGTAGATCAGAATATAATTAAAAAAGAACATTTGGATGATGACCAGCGCATCAGATTAAAATTGTTTTTGGACGGACCACAGGCTGTTTATGGAAGTTATGCGGCGGCTTATTTCTGGGCGGTAGAAAATATATGTGTGATGTGGGAGACGATCAAAGATAAGAATACAATTATCTTCGGCAGCGGTAAGGCAGGCAAATTTCTTCATGCGCTTATCGCGCACAAATATGAAGGGAATGTGCAATGCTATTGTGATAATCAGGAAAGATTGTGGGGAGTCGTGCAAGGTATTCCGGTGATTTCGCCTGAAGAAGCGGTGAAACGGTATCCGGAAGCCATATACCTGATTCCAAGTGTAAGATTTGAGACGGAGATGCGTGCTCAATTAACGCGTCTTGGCATTGCGGAAAAGAATATTTTTACTTATAACGCAGGGACAAGCGATTTGCTGGTATTTCAAATGTAGTATATATAATGCGCGGCAGAGGAGAATTTTTATGACAGGAGAAGAATTGGAGCGAGAATTACCCAAAGCGATACTGGGGTGGTATTCGTTTAGGAAGAATACAAGCAAGTTTATAATTGACAAGAATAATATCGATTGTATAGAGAGTATATCAGGTGACTGGGACTATATCGTTGTGACCGATGCCATTGAAACTAGGGATAATCCCTGCACTGTCTTGAAAATTTTGCGGACACACCTGAAACCCAACGGGAAGTTATTTTTGATGATGAATAATCGGTTAGGAATAAGATATTTCTGTGGGGACAGGGACAAGTATTCAGGCACAGTGTCAGACTGTCTGGAAGATTATAAAAATATAGCTGCTTCGAAGATGAACGGACGTATGTATGATAAAACACAGATTAAAAGAATCATAGAAAATTCAGGTATAAAATACTATCATTTTTTTTCTGTGTATCCGAATTTTGAGAATCCAGCACGTATTTTTTCAGAAAATTACATTCCGAATGAGGATGTAACAAACAGGATTTATCCATCCTACAATTTTCCAGAATCCGTATACATAGAAGAAAAAACAATGTACCAGCAACTGATAGATAATGGAATGTTTCACCAAATGGCGAATGCCTTTCTGATAGAGTGTCCGGCTGACGGAAAATTCTGTGAAGTACTGCACGTGACCTCATCCCTTGATAGGGGACGTGATGACGCATTATATACGATTATATACAAGGATATGGTTGAAAAAAGAGCGGCTTATCCGGAAGGGAAGAAAAAACTTGTGGATATTGCTGTAAATATGAATGAACTCGCAGCAAACAATATAAGCGTAGTAAAAGGCGTTCTCTCGGATGACACTTATAGATTGCCGTTTGTCAATGGAAAGACTTCACAGATATATTTAGAAGAACTTCTCAGAAAAGATGTAGACGAATTTGTGAAGGAGATGGATCATTTTAGGGACGTTATTTTACGATCATCCGATATAGTCTCAGAAGATAAGGGTGATGGAGAAGGGGCTATACTAAAACACGGATTTGTAGATTTGGTTCCGCTCAATTCTTTCCATATAAATGACGATTATGTTTTTTTCGACCAGGAGTTTTGTGTGGATAATTTCCCTGCAAATGCGTTGCTCTGGAGAATGCTGACAACTTATTATACGGCTGATGTCAGGGCAGATAAGATATATCCTAAAGATAAGCTGGTTGAGAGATACAACCTAAAGAAATGTTTGGATAAGTGGAGGGGTATTGATAATGAATTTTTGACATCTCTGCGTCAGGAAAGGATTTTGAAAGACTATCACAGGAGAGTGCGTACTTCGATAGGCAATATATTGAATAACCGTCGTTGCATGAATGAGTCGGCTGGACATTATGTATTCAGGCACTATGACATCTTTGCGGGAATAGAGGGAAGAAAATTAATCCTTTTCGGCTCAGGAAAATTTGCTGAGAAATTCAAGGAACAATATGGCAGAGATTTTCCAATCTATGCAATGCTGGACAATGATCAGTCAAAGGCGGGCACAAGAGTAGACGGGGTGCGCGTAGAAACGCCAGATTACTTAAAAACACTCGTTGCAGGCAGCTTCAAGGTAGTCATATGCATTAGGGCATATGAAGAAGTATGCAGGCAGCTAGAAAGCATGGGGATTTATGATTACAGCATATACAATCCAGGGAGATATTATCAGACGAGACCGCGGGCTACAATAGAAATTATAAATGATACAGATGAGCGGATTACAGATAAGCAGCATAACATTGGTTACGTGGCAGGCGGTTTCGATATGTTTCATATCGGGCATCTCAATCTGATTCGCAGAGCGAAAGAGAAGTGCAATTACCTGATTGTCGGAGTAATGTCTGACGAGAGGATGTACAATATTAAGCAGAAGTATCCTATTATTCCGTGCAATGAAAGGATGCAGATTGTGGCGGGATGCCGTTATGTGGATAGGGTGGAGGAGCTGCCAGCTGACAGAGCGGGCATCAGGGACGCCTATCATATGTTCCATTTTGACTGTATGTTTTCCGGCGATGATCATAAGGACAGCAAGGACTGGCTGGCGGCAAGAGATTATTTGAGACAACAAGGCGCAGATATCGAATTCCTGCCGTACACAAAAGAGCAAAGTTCCACAGAAATTAGAAAGAAATTATAATGGGAGATGGCATATGAATGTAGTTTGTCATAATATGATGGTAAATCAGGAAAGACCTGAACATGGAGTCAGGGACTTGAAAAAGGCTGGTTTTGAAAGCCTTGCGGTCGGCATAGGTGTCTGGTATCCGGATTTCTACGGCTGGCATAAGGATAAGCCAATAAAACCGAGACAAATAGATTTAAAGCCAGTGTCTGAGCGTTATGAGGAGATCTTTACGGTATGCCGGGAAAACGGGGTAAATATTAATTTTGCATATGGTCCGTCATATGGAATGCCGGATCCTTATAAACATAGAGGCATTCGGGAAAATTTCAGAAAAGAGGATGGCTCCGCCGATGAGGCGGCAATAAAGGCTGTTGAAGCGGAGCAGGCCACCTTTGTTGAAAAAGCCGCGAAAGAGTGCATTGAGTTCTGCAGTGCAAACGGAGTGCATTATATACTCATACCGCCTGTTACAGGAGACAGAACATTAGGAAGAGAATGGGAAATCAACCGTAATTTCTATATGAATCTTGCGAAAAAAGCCAAGGAATGCGACATATGCATTCTATTGCAGAATATGTACCAAGATATGAAAGGACATCTGGTGCGTGGCGTCTGCTCAAATCCGTCAATAGCGACTGAGTGGGTAGACCGATTGAATGAGGAGGCTGGAGCGGAAGTTTTTGGCTTTTGTCTGGATGTTGGAGTGTGCAGTATCTGTGGCAATGATATTCATGAATTTGTGGTAACGATGGGCAGAAGAATTAAGGCGGTAATTCTGAGAGATTGTGATGGAAAACATGATTACGCGCTTATGCCTTTTAGTTGTGTGTATCGGGATGGAGTTCAGACAGACTGGATGGGATTGATCAGAGGCTTACGGGATGTTGATTTTGATGGGGAACTAATTGTTAACTGTTGGAACACAGTTCATGCGGTTTCACAGCTCCTGCGCCCCACTTTATTCAGGTTTGCCAAGGAAGTGGGAGATTACATCCGCTGGCAGATTCAGCTGGAACAGAATCTGAAAAAATATAAATCAATCGTCCTGTTCGGGGCAGGCAATATGTGCAGGAATTATATGAAATGCTACGGAGATAAATACCCTCCTCTTTTTACCTGCGACAACAACCCTAAACTCTGGAACACAGAGTTTGAGGGACTTATGGTGAAAAATCCAGAGGAATTAAAGAATCTTCCCGATGACTGCGGCGTCTATATCTGCAATATTTACTACCGCGAGATTGAAACACAACTTAAGGAAATGGGAATCAAAAATATAGAGTATTTTAACGATGAATATATGCCGACATTTTATTTTGACAGGCTGGAGCGTGACGAAGAATAGGAAAAGGAGATTAGCTATGGAAATCGGTGTGCAGACAAAAAATGTCGTAAAGGACAGCTGTCCTTTGGAAGGATTTACTATGCTGAAACGGGCAGGGTTTTCATGCTGCGATTTCAGTTTGGATGTTTATTTAAAAAATTTCAATGTTTATCAGAACAGAATCAATGATTTTTTTAGCGCCCCACTTGATGAACTGAAAGAATATTTTGCGCTGCACAAACAGGCAGCGCAAACTGCGGGCATTACAATCAGCCAGATGCATATGCCGTATCCTAATTATGTGCCGGGAGGAACGGACGAGCTGAACGGGTACCTATGTAGTGTAGTAGCCCCAAAAAGCATGGAGATTTGTGCCTTTTTGGAGTGCCCGTATATTGTAGTCCACGGTTTTAAGCTTGCGCATTATCTTGGCTCAGAAGAAGCGGAATGGGAAAAAACATCAGAGTTTTTGGACTCAATTGCGCCGGCGGCAAAGAAGTACGGGATTACCATATGCATTGAAAATCTTTATACAGGTCTTGGAGGACATATCGTTGAGGGACCATGCTGCGATGCATCAAAAGCGTCAAAACGCATAGACGAATTTAACGAAAGATATGGCGCACAGGTGCTTGGCTTCTGTTTTGATACGGGTCATGCCAATCTTGTCGGTCTTGATTTTGAGAACTTTATCACTACGCTGGGACCTCGCCTCAAAGTCCTGCACATACACGACAATGACGGCATAAGCGATCTCCACCAGATACCGTTTACATTTACAAGGACAAGGGAAAATACCAGTTCAACAGACTGGGACGGATTTGTGAAGGGGCTAAAGGGCATTGGCTATAAAGGTGTGCTGAGTTTTGAGACAGCCCCTGTGCTCACTGCATTCCCGAATGTAATGAAAGCGGATGTTTTGGGGTTCATTGCTAATATAGGAAGATATTTTGATGGGATTTTGTCATGATTTGTCAGGAAAGGCTTTGGAATTTTGCGTAAATTTACATAACACATTGCCATAGGCATTATAAAGATAATCATTCACCCCAAAAGAATGGTTATCTTTTTCACTTTGACTTACCATTGCTTTTTCCAAGATTATTTTCGCTGTATGTATCCATTAAAGGGGACATATTTCCTCTCTTGGACGTTCTTATGCCACAAATCCTCTTTTTAACCACATTTTTAGAATTTATTTATAAATAATATCAAAAAGAATGTTGACAATAAAATACTAAAGTAGTAATTTATTATATGAAGATATTAG
This sequence comes from uncultured Lachnospiraceae bacterium, assembly GCA_947623805.1. GTDB lineage: Bacteria > Bacillota > Clostridia > Lachnospirales > Lachnospiraceae > COE1. The sequence continues at coordinate 29,359 of CANQHZ010000030.1, forward strand.
CACTCCATTAAAACGAGTGCTAATAAATCTCAAACCAGACAGCTTCGCAGGCGCAAGCGGAAAGGAGCGTGGCATTTTGGATTTAGACGAGCGAAAGCTTAAAATACTCAAGGCGATTATCCAAAATTATTTAGAGACAGGCGAGCCTGTAGGCAGCAGAACCATTTCCAAGTACACAGACCTGAACCTAAGCTCAGCCACAATCCGAAATGAAATGTCCGATCTGGAGGAGCTTGGACTGATAATACAGCCCCACACCTCCGCCGGTCGTATCCCCTCAGACAAGGGCTACAGATTGTATGTAGACCAGATGATGCTCGAAAAGGAAGAACAGCTCAATCAGGCGACCAAGGAAGTAAAGGAAATGCGTGAGCTCCTTTTAGAGCGCGAGGACAAGATGGAGTCCATACTCAAGCAAATGGCGAAAATGCTCGCGACAAACACAAATTACGCGACAATGATTTCCGCCCCGCAGGTAAGAGGCAATAAGCTCAAATTCATACAGCTTTCCAGAGTAGAGGCGACGCAGCTTTTGACCACCATAGTAGTCGAGGGCAACGTAATCAAAAACACAATGATTACAATAGACGAGCCGCTTGACGACGAGACGCTGTTAAAGCTTAATATCCTGCTGAACACCAACCTGAACGGACTGCCAGTCGAGGAGATAAACCTCGCAATGATTTCCAGGCTCAAGCAGCAGGCAGGCATTTACGACGGAATAATCGCTGAGGTTATGGACGCGGTTGCCGAGGTGATAAAGGAAGACGAAAATATTGAGATTTACACAAGCGGAGCAAACAATATTTTCAAATATCCCGAGCTTGCCGACAACCAGCGGGCAAGCGAGCTGATTACCACATTTGAGGAAAAGCAGCTGCTGACCGAGCTTGTGCAGGGCAGCCTCACAGACGACAACGGCACAGGCATACAGGTATATATAGGAAATGAAACTCCTGTAAAGACTATGAAAGACTGCAGCGTAGTGACCGCGACGTATGAGCTTGAGGAGGGCATGAAAGGCACGATAGGCATTATCGGACCGAGGCGCATGGACTACGACAAGGTAATAAGCACCCTCAAGACGCTGAAAAGCCAGCTTGACACCATCTATAAAAAAGATGATAAAGGATGATAAAAAATATAAAGCATTGAGAAAGGGAGACGAGATATAGTGGAAGAAAAGCAGTTAGACGAAAACCAGCAGACGGAAAATTCCAAGGAGCTGGATACAGAAAAAAACGCCAAAGACACCGACGCGGCTGAAAATAATAGCTCAGCTCAAAATACCGAAAGCGCTGAAAACGAAAATAAGGCAGACGCGGCAGACGACGCGGCGTCAGATGAGGCGGACAATGCAGCGGAAACAGAATCAGCTGACGAGCCAGAAAGGGCGCAGGAACCAGACGGCAAAAAGAAAAAGTCTTTTTTGGGCAAGGATAAAAAATCCAATAAGCTTCAGGAAAAGGTTGATGAGCTTGAAGACAGGGTAAAGCGCCAGATGGCTGAATTTGACAATTTCAGAAAGCGCACCGAAAAAGAAAAGTCCGCAATGTTTGAGACAGGCGCAAAGAGCGTGATAGAAAAAATCCTTCCCGTAGTGGACAATTTTGAGCGCGGGCTTGCGGGGCTTAGCGAGGAGGAAATGAAGCAGCCGTTTGCCGAGGGCATGAATATGGTTTACAAGCAGCTGATGACCGAGCTTGAAAAGCTTGATGTCAAGCCGATAGAGGCAGTAGGCTGCGAGTTCAATCCCGAGCTTCACAATGCAGTAATGCAGGTGGAGAGCGAGGAGTACGAGTCGGGAATGGTAGCGCAGGAGCTACAAAAAGGCTACACATACCGCGACAGCGTAGTAAGGCACAGCATGGTAGCCGTAGTACAGTGAGAAAAAATCTTAGTCACTCGCGCCAATGGGCGTTTCGCCGCAAAATGCCAAAGCATTTAAAGTTTCTGAAATGTTTAGAAAAACGTGATTACAGCGTTTTTCATAAATAATAAATAAAGAGGTTTAATAAAGGTTTTTTAATTAATAGGAGGAAAAGAAAATGAGCAAGATTATAGGTATTGACTTAGGTACGACAAATAGCTGCGTAGCTGTTATGGAAGGCGGCAAGCCGACAGTTATAGCAAACACGGAAGGCGCAAGGACTACACCTTCAGTAGTGGCTTTCACAAAGACAGGCGAGAGGCTTGTAGGCGAGCCTGCAAAGCGTCAGGCGGTTACAAACGCTGAGAAGACAATTTCATCAATCAAGAGAGATATGGGTACAGACCGCGGCAGGACAATCGACGGCAAGAAATATTCTCCGCAGCAGATTTCAGCCATGATTCTGCAGAAATTAAAGGCTGACGCGGAAAGTTATTTAGGCGAGAAAGTGACAGAGGCTGTTATCACAGTTCCTGCATACTTTAACGACGCACAGCGCCAGGCTACAAAGGACGCGGGCAAAATCGCGGGACTTGATGTAAAGCGTATTATCAACGAGCCGACAGCGGCTGCATTGGCATACGGCCTGGACAATGAAAAGGAGCAGAAGATTCTTGTATATGACCTTGGCGGCGGTACATTCGATGTTTCCATTATCGAGATTGGCGACGGTGTTATAGAGGTGCTTGCCACAAACGGCGATACGCATCTTGGCGGCGACGATTTTGACAATAAGCTTATCAACTGGATGATTTCAGAGTTCAAGAAGCAGGAGGGCATTGACCTTTCAGGCGACAAGATGGCTATGCAGAGATTAAAGGAAGCTGCAGAGAAGGCAAAGAAGGAGCTTTCATCAGCTACTACTACAAACATCAACCTTCCGTTCATCACGGCTACGGCAGAAGGTCCTAAGCACTTTGACATGAACCTCACAAGGGCTAAGTTTGATGAGCTTACGAATGATTTGGTTGAAAAGACGGCTATCCCTGTCCAGAACGCTTTAAAGGACGCAGGGCTTACGGCATCAGAGATAGGCCAGGTATTGCTTGTAGGCGGTTCTACGCGTATTCCCGCGGTGCAGGATAAGGTAAGGCAGCTCACAGGCAAGGAGCCCGGCAAATCACTCAATCCTGATGAATGTGTTGCTATCGGCGCTTCAATTCAGGGCGGCAAGCTTGCAGGCGATGCAGGCGCAGGCGAAATCCTTCTGCTTGATGTTACGCCGCTTTCACTTTCAATCGAGACAATGGGCGGCATAGCTACAAAGCTTATCGAGAGGAACACGACCATACCTACAAAGAAGAGCCAGATTTTCTCAACGGCTGCGGACAATCAGACAGCCGTAGATATAAACGTAGTACAGGGCGAAAGACAGTTCGCGAAGGACAACAAGTCGCTTGGACAGTTCAGGCTTGACGGAATCCCTCCTGCAAGGCGCGGCGTGCCTCAGATTGAGGTTACATTTGATATCGACGCGAACGGTATCGTAAATGTATCGGCAAAGGATTTAGGCACAGGCAAGGAGCAGCACATCACTATCACGGCTGGCTCAAATATGTCAGACGAGGATATCGAGAAGGCTGTCAAGGAAGCTGCAGAGTACGAGGCTCAGGACAGAAAGCGCAAGGAAGCGATTGACGCAAGAAACGAGGCTGATTCATTTGTATTCCAGACAGAAAAGGCGCTCAACGAAGTAGGCGACAAGATTGACGCAAACGAGAAGGCGGCGCTTGAAGGCGACTTAAACGAGCTGAAATCATTCCTTGAAAGCACAAAGGATTCCGAGATGACAGAGGATCAGGTCGCAGAGTTAAAGACAAAACAGGAGGCTCTTATGTCAAAGGCGCAGAACCTCTTTACAAAGATGTACGAGAATATGCAGGGCGCGGCGGGCGCAGCAGGTCCTGATATGGGCGATATGGGCGGCGCGTCGCAGGCATCTTCAAATGATGCGGGCGGTGATGATGTCGTAGACGGAGATTACAGAGAAGTCTAAATATATGGAAATATACAGGATTTAGAGAGGCATAGGATATTATGGCTGAGCAGAAAAGAGATTATTATGAGGTGCTGGGCGTCGACAGGGGAGCTGACGACGCCAGCATAAAAAAGGCATACAGACAGCTTGCGAAAAAGTATCATCCTGATATGAATCCCGGTGACGAGGAAGCTGAAAAGAAGTTCAAGGAAGCGTCAGAGGCTTATGCTGTTTTGAGCGATCCTGAAAAAAGGCGCCAGTATGACCAGTTTGGGCACGCTGCCTTTGAGGGCGGCGGAGCTGGCGGCTTTAGCGGCTTTGACTTTGGCGGTGCTGATTTCTCTGATATTTTCGGCGATATTTTTGGCGATTTCTTTGGAGGCGGCAGCAGAAGCTCACGTGGTAGCAATGGACCTATGAAGGGCGCCAATCTCCGCACCAGTGTGCGCATAAGTTTCAGCGAGGCGGTCTTTGGCGTGGAGAAGGAGCTTGACTTAAATCTCAAGGATACCTGTAAGACTTGTAATGGTACAGGCGCAAAGCCTGGCACTTCACCTGAGACGTGCCGTCGCTGCGGCGGGCGCGGGCAGGTAGTGACGCAGCATCAGACGCCTTTTGGCACGATACGCAATTCACAGGTATGCCCTGATTGCAACGGCACAGGCAAGACGATAAAGGATAAGTGTCCTGACTGTCACGGCACGGGCTATATTTCGGGCAGAAAGAAAATACAGGTATCTATTCCTGCGGGCATTGACAACGGGCAGAGCGTGCGCATACGGGATAAGGGCGAGCCTGGAGTGAACGGCGGACCGAGAGGGGATTTGCTTGTTGAGGTTGTGGTTGACAGGCATCCAATTTTCCAGCGCCAGGATATGAACATATTCTCTACTGTGCCGATGTCGTTTGCGGTGGCGGCGCTTGGCGGCGAGATACTGATAGATACGGTTGACGGCAAGGTGGTGTATGATGTAAAGGCGGGGACGCAGACGGATACGCGTGTGAGATTGCGCGGCAAGGGTGTGCCGTCGCTTAGAAATAAGGAAGTGCGCGGAGACCATTATGTCACGCTTGTTGTGCAGGTGCCTGATAAGCTTTCGAATGAGGCGAGGGATTTGCTTCGTCAGTTTGATGGTGAGACGGGGAATACGCTTGAGGCTGTGAAGAATATGGAGAATGGCGACGGTAGTGATGGTGGGGATGATAAGAAAAAGAAGAAACGGAAGTTTTTGTAATATGCAGAGATTGGACATCTGCAATGGCTTTTGGGAAAAAGGCTGTTGCAGGTGTTTTTGTTTGGAAAGATGTCGCCCGAGCAGGGGCATATATCCCATGCGGACATCGCTTGCGCTCAGTGGGAAGCGTAGCGGTCACTAAGCTCAGCGGCGCTGTAAAAGGAGCTACGCTTTTACAGCTTGCTTCGCTAAGTGCCGACGCTTCCCAAGGTCCTTATGGGATATATGCCCCTGCTCGGGCTAGTGTATCGTATGCGGCTATTGTGTGTTTTGTGTTGTAAGTTTGTCACTTTTTGATATGATTTTAGGACTTGTGTTCAATTCGTTATTATGTGTTTGTTATTGTGAGTTTGTCTGTAAGTTTGTACTTTTTGGTGGTTGCCACGGTAATTTAAGTATGCTACAATTATTTTGTTTATTAGGATTTTATGGAAGGATTTTTAGGTGGAATGGCGGTTTGCTGAGTTAAAATAGATTGCAATTGTGTGATAATTTTATAAAAATTGCGGAAACGGTTAGAATGTTTGGTAATTCGATAAAAAACTTAAAAAGAGGATAAGTTATGAAATGGAAAAAATTCACGATAAAGACAATCACTGACGCTGAGGATATAATAATCAGCGCTTTGTATGATATAGGCTTGGAGGGGGCGCAGATTGAGGACAAGATACCGCTTACGCCGCTTGAAAAGGAGCAGATGTTTGTAGATATTCTGCCTGATGCGCCGGAAGATGACGGGATTGCGTATTTGAGCTTTTTTGTTGAGGAAAATGAGGATAATTTGGTAAATACCGATGAAATTATTGAGAATATAAATAATGAGCTTAATGCTTTACGCGACTTTATGGATATCGGCGAGGGTTCGATTATGGTGTCTGAGACGGAGGATATTGACTGGATTAACAACTGGAAACAGTATTTTCACCAGTTTTATATTGATGATTTGCTTGTGATACCATCGTGGGAGAAGGTAAAGGACGAGGACAGGGATAAGAAAATCCTTCACATAGATCCAGGTACAGCTTTCGGTACGGGTATGCATGAGACGACGCAGCTTTGCATACGCCAGCTGAAAAAGCATATTACTCCTGAAACTTTGCTGCTTGATGTAGGTACAGGCAGCGGTATATTGTCGATAATTTCAATTATGTATGGTATTAAAGGGGCAATAGGTACAGACCTCGATCCATGCGCTGTGGACGCTGTGCGTGAAAATATGGCGTCAAACAACATTCCAGCGGACAAATTTGAGCTTTTGATAGGAAATATTATTACGGATAAGGCTGTTCAGGATAAGGTCGGCTATGAAAAATATGATATTGTGGCGGCGAACATTCTGGCGGATGTATTAGTGCCGCTCACGCCTGTGATATACAATCAGCTCAAAAAGGGCGGCATATACATAACATCAGGCATTATAGACAACAAGGAGCAGACGGTGAGAGATGCGGCCACTGCAGCAGGCTTTGAGGTTATTGAGGTTACATATCAGGGCGAATGGGTGAGTGTGACAGCCAAAAAGCTTTGAAGCCGTCTGCAAAAGCATTGAGGAAATGGAGAAAATATGTATCATTTTTTTGTCGAGCCATGCCAGATAGCTGAAAAGACAATAACCATCACGGGGCAGGATGTGAACCATATTAAAAATGTCATCAGGCTGAAACATGGCGACGAGATAAGCGTAAGCAACGGCATAGACGGCAGGGATTACCGCTGTATTATCAGCAGCATAGGCGACAAGGAGGTTTTGTGCGAGCTTATCTTTATAAAGGAGGACGGAGTAGAGCTGCCATCTAAAGTATATCTTTTCCAGGGGCTTCCCAAAGGGGATAAAATGGAGATTATCATACAAAAAACAGTTGAGCTTGGCGTATATGAGATAATTCCTGTTGCAATGAAAAGGTGCGTGGTAAAGCTCGACGACAAAAAAGCAAAGTCCAAGCTTGCGCGCTGGCAGGGTATAGCGGAGGCGGCGGCAAAGCAGAGCAGGCGCGCGATAGTCCCGCAAATTCAGGATGTGATGACTTATGGCGAGGCGATTTCCTATGCTTCACAAATGGATATTAAGCTTGTCCCATATGAAATGGAAAATATTCTGGAGGGCTCATCTGGAATGACAGGCACAAAAAAAATAATAGGCAGTCTAAAGGGGGGACAGACAATTGCAGTTTTTATAGGTCCCGAGGGAGGCTTTGACGAGAGCGAGATAGACGCTGCAATTTCAGCAGGTATGATGCCGATAACCCTTGGAAAGCGCATATTGCGCACCGAAACCGCAGGAATGGCAGTTATGGCGTGGATAATGTATCAGCTTGAGGATTAAATTCAGACGATTTAGAATATATTTCACGACTACCTAAAAAATTGATTATTATGAAAGGAGACAAACAACAATGGAGTACAATGAGGAAATTTTCAAGAAAAGCGCAAACCGCAAAGCGATGACAGTATGGCTGATACTTAATGCGCTGTTATCAGCGCTATGCATATCAGAGGCTGTCCAGGGGAAACACTCGACAATATATCTTATAACTTATTTCAGCGTGTGCTGGCTGCCGTTTTTTATCGGTCTTGTGGTGTTAAAAATCAAGGGAATGGCGGCGCCGGTATATAAAGACGTGATTGCCGTGGGCTATGGCATTTTTTACACATATACGATATGCACCTCGGAGTCAGGGCTTACCTTTGCATATATTTTCCCTCTGACGAGTATGCTCATTCTGTTCAAGGACAAGGGGTACATGCTCCGTTGCGCAGTAACAAACGCCATTGTCATCATAGTCAGCATAATATACCATTACTTTCAGGGCATGAACAGTGGCGACAATATTAAGGATTATGTGCTTGAATTTTTCTGTATTGTACTCTGCTATAGCTGCTATATTCTTTCCATTGACCATATGGTTAAATCAGACGGCGCCCTTACTGATTCGATAAAAGACAACCTAAACCGCGTTATAGAAACAATCTCAAAGGTAAAGGGCGCGAGCAACTCCATTGTTGACGGCGTGACCGTGGTGCGCGAGCTTTCGGACGAAAATAAGCAGGGCGCAAATAATGTGGTCGCAAGCATGACGGAGCTTTCAAATAACAACGGCGTGCTTTACCAAAAGACTATGTCGTCGATGGATATGACCGAGGACATAAATACTCAGGTTCAAAACGTCGCGGGGCTTGTGGAGCAGATGACGAAGCTTGTCGGCGAGTCGGTATCGCACGCAAAGGACAGCTCAAGCGCACTGGAGGGCGTAGTTGACTCCGCCAATACAATGGCGTCGCTTTCCGCAGAGGTTGAGAAGGTTTTAAGTGAGTTCAGGTCTGAGTTTGTGATGGTTAAAGAGGAGACAGGCACTATAGAGGGAATAACAAGCCAGACAAACCTGCTTGCGCTCAACGCGTCAATAGAGGCGGCGCGCGCGGGCGACGCAGGAAGGGGCTTTGCGGTTGTGGCTGATGAAATACGCAACTTGAGCATGGGCACCCAGAACTCGTCAAGCCGCATACTTGCCGCGCTTAATCATCTGGAGGAAACCGCCGACAAGATGACACAGTCCATCACGAGGACAATAGAGCTTATACAGGAAACCTCAAACCATGTAAATCAGGTATCCCAGAGCGTAGGCACTATCATAGACGATTCTACGCAGATGGGCGAGCATATAGGCGTCATAGATTCGGCGATGAAAGAGGTGGAGGCATCTAATCAGAGCATGGTGGAGAATATGCAGCAGATATGCGATGTCATGCAGATAATGACGGAATGTGTAAGCGATGCCGACACGACTACAAAGACGATGCTCAGCAAATATGAGGAGAGCGCGGTAAATGTCAACAAAATCGAGAGTGTTGTCGGAAAGCTTATGGAGGAGCTTGGCGCAGGCGGATTTATGGGTGTACAGGACTTAACGGCAGGAATGAAGGTGTCTGTTGTAAGTACAGCCCAGGAGGCTGCGGAATACCATGGTGAGATTGTGGAGCAGAGTGGAAATGGCATTACAATCAGATTAAGCGGCGCAGAGGCTTTGCAGGACAGCCAGCTTAAACGTCAGACATTCAATCTCCGCATAGCTGTGGATAATGTATTATACAACTGGACTGGCGTAAGCATGACGCCTGCCAAGGATAAAGGCGTGGGCTGCTATCGGATAGCGTTGAATACGTCGCCGTCTGTCATGAACAGGAGAAAATATCCCAGAATACCTGTTTCAAGCGAATGTGCAATAGAGCTGAAAGGTGCGGGAACTTACGACGGAAAAATGGTAAATGTCAGCGCGAATGGCTTTGCCTTTGCGGTAAAGGACAAAAAATTTGCTGATGCGGCGGGAAAGCAGGTAACAATAACGATACCGCGCTTTGAAGTGCCAAACGTTAATCGGCTTGAGGGGATTATTATACGCTCGTCAAACAATGACGGAGAGTACATAGTAGGCTGCCGCATGCCTGAGGACAGCAGGGAGCTGCTTGAATACATAAAAGAGAATTATAAAGAATAAGGAATAACACCAAAATCTTATTTGACGCATATTTTAAAATAAGATAAAATAGACAATGTACTCATTTTCAGGGGAAATATTACTGAAAATCCGATACGTTTAAGGGTGTGAAGATTATGGAAGTTTATTTGGACAATTCGGCGACCACAAGATGCCTGCCGAATGTGGCGGCGCTTATGACAAAGATTATGTGCGAGGACTACGGAAACCCGTCAAGCATGCACAGAAAAGGCGTTGAGAGCGAAAAATATATCCGCTATGCGAAAGAGACGATAGCAAAGCTTTTGAAGGTTCAGGAGAAGGAAATAATATTTACTTCGGGCGGCACGGAGTCGGACAACATAGCGCTTATCGGGGCGGCATACGCAAACCACAGGGCGGGCAGGCATATCATAACCACGAGGATAGAGCACCCCGCAGTGCTGCAGACCTGCGCCTATCTTGAGGAACAGGGCTTTCAGGTTACATACCTGCCTGTTGACAGGAATGGCGCGGTGAATCTTTATGATTTGGAAAAGGCTATGACGCGTGGCACGATTTTAGTGTCGATTATGCATGTAAACAATGAGATAGGCACGATAGAGCCGATTGAGCAGGCGGGTGAGCTGATAAAGCGCCTTAACCCTAATACGCTGTTTCATGTTGACGCGGTGCAGAGCTTTGGCAAGTTTGCAATATATCCTAAGCGGATGCATATTGATATGCTTTCTGTGAGTGCTCACAAAATTCATGGACCTAAGGGAGTGGGGTTTCTTTATGTCAATGAAAAGGCGAAGGTGAGACCGATTATCTTTGGCGGGGGGCAGCAGAAGGGTATGCGCTCTGGTACGGAGAATGTCCCGGGGATAGCGGGGATGGCGCTTGCGGCTGAGGAGGCATATAGTGATTTGGAGGGTAAGAGAAATTATCTGTATGCGCTGAAGGATAGGTTTACGGATGGGCTGGCGGGGCTTGATGGGATAAGGATAAATGGCCCGCTTGGCAGGGATGGAGCGCCTAATGTGGAGAGTGTGTCAATACAGGGAGTGCGGAGTGAGGTTATGCTGCATGCGCTGGAGGATAAGGGGATTTATGTTTCGGCAGGCAGCGCGTGCTCGTCGAATAAGCCGTCGGCTTCGGCGACTTTGAAGGCGATTGGGGTTAAGAAGCAGTATTTGGATTCGACGATTCGGTTTAGTATGAGTGTATTGAATACGGAGGAGGATATGGATTATACTTTGCGTGTTTTGAAGGAGTTGGTGCCGATGTTGAGGAGATATACTAGGTATTAGTGTGAGGGGGTGTGAGAGGTTTTCTCAGCCGTCCGAGTTTGCGCGAAATATACAAAAACGCTGTGCTGTGCTCCGCAATGCACCGCTTATTTTGTATATTTCACTCAAACTCTACGTTGTCTAATGATATTTAAATATTTAAATGCTGATGCGAGAGGTTTTCTAAACAGTCCGAATTTAGTCAAAATATATAAAATCGCGACTTGGTGCGCGATGCGAAACGTCGCTGATTTTATATATTTTGACTAAATTCTATGTTATCAAATAAGGTTTTGCAATTACTGGTAAGGCATTAAAGATATTAAATAGGGAGTGAATTGACAGTAAATAGCCAATTTTAAAGGGAAATATATAGTCCTAAAACAATAGAAAGGCTGCAATATATGATGAGAGAAAAGCTGGAAGAAGTTATTCGGGAAATGGAG
>CANQHZ010000031.1 GCA_947623805.1 uncultured Lachnospiraceae bacterium
ATATATGCAATTCTATCTGATTTTGACAAAATACTGCCAAAATATTACCAAAATTTTTAAAAATATTGTTGACATTCACACAAGATAGTAGTATCTTAATAAACGTATCACAGGAAACGCAACGTCAATTTAGGCATTTGCGAAACACGTTCTCAACCGTCCGAGTTTGTGCGAAATATACAAAAACGCGACTTGGTGCGCGATGCGAATCGTCGCTTATTTTGTATATTTCGCCCAAACTCTACGTTATCGAATAAAGTTTTGGAAACGTCTAAGCGTCAACTAAAGGAAAGGATGTAAGATTATGATTAAATCAGTTACAGTTGTATCAACAAAATCAATAATGTATTTTATCAGTGAAATTACCTCCGAATATAATCTTAGTTAGACTGCGTACTGCATTTGCATTTATATTCATATGTTATTAAGGGCACATTTATTTTAAAGATATATATATTCGGCACGGGAGTTTTGCTTCCGTGTTTTTTTGTTTTTATGCCTTTTATGAATTAATGTGAATTTAACGCGGTTCAGGCTGCGAGGTTTTAGCTGAGATTTTATTTCGGGGAATGAAAATAAGGGGGAAAAATGAGGAAGAAACTATCAACATACATATGGGAATACAAATGGAGTTATCTGTTTGCCATAGCGTCGCTTGTGATAAGTGTGTCGCTTGATATGCTTGCGCCTATGCTTACGATGCATATAATAGACGACGTCATTATCGGCGGAAATATAGCGCTGCTGCCACGTCTGCTTGCAGGCATCTTTACGGTCGGCGTCGGCAGATGCATTTTCCAATATACAAAGGAATACACGTTTGACAAGACGGGCTCCGCCATCGCCTCCGATATGCGCAAAAAGCTTTTTGACCATATTCAGGGGTTAAGCGCAAGCTTTTTTGACAAGACGAACACTGGTGAGCTCATGGCGCGCGTAAAGGACGATATTGACCGCGTGTGGAACACTATCTCTTATGTCGGCATGCTCACTATAGAGGTTGCCTTTCACACGTGCGTCGTGCTTTTCTGCATGTACAGACTCTATGCCCCGCTCGCCGTTATACCGACTGCCGCCATGGTTTTGTCCGCGACTGTCGCGATTTGTATGGAAAGGAAGCTCGGCGCTATCTATGAGGAAATAAGCGACGAAAATTCACGGCTCAACACTGTCGCCGAGGAAAATATCGCTGGCGTGCGCACGGTCAAGGCTTTTGCCCGTGAAAAATTTGAAATCAGAAAATTTTTGTCGCACAATGAGCGCTACTATGAGCTCAACATGAAACAGTCAAAAGTGATAGTACGCTACTATCCTTACCTGCAGATTATCACAAAGCTTATACTGATGTTCGTGCTTTTAATCGGCGGAAACCTTGTAATAAACGGAAAAATTACGCTCGGCACGCTCGGGGCTTTTCTCGAATACTCAAACAACATAGTATGGCCTATGGAAATGCTCGGCTGGCTTTCAAACGATTTGTCGGCAGGGCTTGCCTCAAACAAAAAGCTCAATAAAATATACGAGGTCCAGCCTGTAATAAAAGAGCCTGAAAATCCTGTCGTGCTTGATACTGTACGCGGCGAGATAGAATTTCGCAATGTGTCTTTCCATAAAGAAGATATGCACGAAATACTCCACGATATTTCGTTTAAAGCCGCGGCCGGCTCTACTGTCGGCATTATGGGGGCGACGGGCGCGGGGAAAACCTCTGTAGTGCAGCTTTTGCAGCGTCTTTATGACGCTACGGGTGGGACTATCTACCTTGACGGGGTTGACATCACTAGGCTCTCGCTTTCGCAGCTTAGAAGCAGTATATCAGTCGTAATGCAAGACGTATTTCTTTTTTCCGACACGATTAACGAAAATGTCAAGCTTGGCAAAAAGTCAGCGGTAAGCGAGGCGATTGTGCGCAAGGCGTCAAAAGACGCGCAGGCAAGCAGCTTTATAGAGCGAATGGCGGACGAATATGAGACTGTCATTGGCGAGCGCGGAGTGGGGCTTTCGGGCGGCCAGAAGCAGCGAATTAGCATTGCGCGGGCACTGGCAAAGCGTACACCTATACTTATAATGGACGACTCAACTTCGGCGCTGGATATGGAAACAGAGCATGAGATACAAAAAATGCTGAATACGCTGTCTAACACTACCAAGCTCATCATAGCGCACCGTATAAGCGCCGTGCGCCACGCGGATGAAATTATTGTGCTTGACAATGGTTCAATTGCGGAGTGTGGTACGCATGAGGAGCTTATGGAAAAGAGGGGGCTGTATTATATGACATATGTGTCACAATATGGTCAGGTGTAAAGCAAATTTAAAGTAAAAATAACCATTACAATTTTAGAATAATAGATGTTTGCATAATGTGTTCTCAACCGGCCGAATTTAGTCAAAATATATAAAAAATCGGCTAGGTGCAGCAAGCTGCAAGACGCCGCTTATTTTATATATTTTGACTAAATTCTACGTTGTCGAGTAGAGTTTTGTAAACGTTTATTACGGATAACTGGGAAAGGAGCTGTATTCTTTAATGTCAGTTAATTCATATAAACAAGACGAAACCTTAAACGAAAAAGGCAAGCTGCAGACGCTCGGAAGGCTTTTCGCTTATATGCTCAAGCACAAGTCCGCCTTAATCGCCGTGCTTTTTATAATGGCTTACTGCGTCGCGGTAAATCTTATAAATCCGCTGATTATCGAGGCGGCTATTGACAGGCATATTTCAATAGGGGATTTTGGGGGGCTTTACAGGCTGGTCGGCATAGCAATCTGCATAAACGCCGTGATGATAATCCTTGTCAAGCTCAGAATGTATATTATGTCAAAGGTATGCAACAAGGTGCTTGTCGAAATACGCCAGCAGCTTTACACGCACATTCAAACCTTAGACTTTAAGTTTTTTGACAGCAGGCCGACGGGCAAAATCCTTGCGCGTATTATCGGCGATATCAACTCCCTTAGAGATGTGCTTTCAAACAGCGTGACTACGCTTATTCCAGATTTCATAACCGTATGCTCCGTAGTCGCAATAATGTTTGCCAAAAACGCGCGGCTCGCTGCGGCGGCGTTAATCAGTATTCCGCTTATGACTGTCTGCGTATGGTTTATACAGCTGCGTTCACATAAGCGCTGGCAGATTTACAGGAAAAAGGGCTCAAACCTCAATGCCTTTGTGCACGAGGACTTGTCGGGAATACGCATTATACAGAGCTTTAACGCTGAAAACGAGACACATGACACTTTTTATAAGCTTGTCGATGAGCACAGGGGCTCGTTTATGGAGGCGGTAAAATATGCCGACGCTTTTGGCTCGATAGTGGATTTCTGCTGGGGGCTCGGAAATATATCACTTTGGTATGCAGGTGTTATAATAATGGGCGTTGACGAGGTTTCCATCGGTACACTTGTCGCTTTTGGCTCGTATATTTCAATGTTCTGGCAGCCGATTATGAATTTAAGCAATTTTTATAATCAGCTTATAACAAACATTTCTGGCGCGGAGAGGATTTTTGAGATACTTGACACTAAGGCTGAAATTACTGATGATGAGGGCGTGGAGGAGATGCCTGAAATTTCGGGCGTGGTTGATTTTGAAAATGTCAGCTTTTCATATGAGGAGGGCGTAAGAGTTCTTGAAAACGTAAGCTTTCATATTAATCAGGGAGAAACAATCGCGCTCGTAGGACCTACAGGCGCGGGCAAGACTACGATTGTAAATCTGCTCAGCCGCTTTTATGATATACAGGACGGCACGATAAAGATTGACGGTCATGACATAAAATCCGTCAGCATTGAGAGCCTAAGACGCCAGATGGGAATTATGACGCAGGACAATTTCCTCTTTACGGGCACTATTAAAGAAAATATCGCATATGGAAAGCTTGACGCGACCGACGAGGAAATTATTGCCGCGGCAAAAGCAGTGCATGCGCATGAATTTATAAGCAATCTCCCCGACGGCTATGATACTAAGCTTGAAGAACGTGGCGGCGGTCTTTCTGTCGGGCAGAAACAGCTGCTCGCGTTTGCGCGCACTATGGTGAGCATGCCAAAAATTCTGATACTTGATGAGGCAACCTCCAGCATTGACACCAAGACCGAGCTGCTTGTGCAAGACGGAATCGAGGCGCTTTTAAAGGGCAGGACTTCATTTGTCATCGCGCACAGGTTGTCTACCATTCAAAAAGCGGACAGAATTTTTGTAATTGACAACGGCGGAATTGTCGAGGAGGGAAATGCGGCTGAACTTATGGCTAAAAAGGGAGCATATTATAAACTGTACACAGCGCAGCTTAAAGATGTAGTATAGAAAAACGGGCAGAGCCTTTTAGCTCTGCCTATTTTGAAATTTGCCATTACTTCCAAAAACAACATAATCTTTCTATGCTGTAATAAAATTCAGGATGATACGCCAACATATATTCTTGGTCTCCTGCTATGCCCATGAAAAGCGAAACAAAAAACGAATATAACGCAAACAAAAATATCAGCGTCATGCCTGCCGTCATTATTTCCGCGCTGCGTTCACTTAAGAAATCGGCAACAAGCAAAATTGCCACAATACATAATAAAGGCGCCGCTTCCGCTGTATAACGCCATTCAACACCGGCCATAACAAATTCCAATATTGTAATCAGTAGTCCCGTTGCCGCCGCAAACACCAATGTTCCTGAAGAAAAAGGGTCTTTATTTTTACGCCATGACTTCCACATCATTGGACTGAATATTGACAGCAAAAACGGCACAGTGCTAAATAACGGTATTATTAAGTTTCCCGTATAAAAGCTGCCTGCGAAATTATATACAGGCTCACCGGGAGCAACAAATGGAAAAACTGCTTTGAAATTTAAAGGCTGAAAAAGCCCCAGCCAGAGCAACGTAGGCACTTCATACAACGTGTGTGTATTATGAACCTCATCCTGCGCCGTAAGCTGATACGTTGTCCCAAATTCCATAATATTTTCAAAGCGCAGATAATTATACGCTGCCAGTATACCTCCAATAACTATATAAGGCAGCATCAACGCAACCACATCACGAATGCAGTCTTTCTTTTTTTCTTTTATCACTTTAATTCCAAACGGAATAATAATAAATGTATACACCAGCAATGGAGGCCGACATCCTACAGCCAGCGCCAAAAACACAGCCCCCATAAAAATCAGAAAAGCATTTGTCCTTTTTCCGAAATACCAAGTTGTAAAAAAGAAAAATCCAATCGCGATAAATAAGAGTCCCACAGAATATGGAACCAAATAAAAGGTTGGTTCTGCCGCGTACAAGAAAAGGTGCACGGCAGAGTTTAATAAAATCATCCCCAAAAGCTCTATTCCAAACAGCGCTTTGGGTACACAATGCCTTATTATTTTTATGAACAAAAAATCAAGCAAGAAAATATACAGACAGTAGGTAATAATAACAACAATATTGCACTGTAAATATGTTCCCGTAAGCAGTTTATACGGTACAAAAAACAAGGCAATCGGAATCACGCCAAAATAGCAATAATATTTTCCATTATAATATGCTGTATCCCAAGAATATTCAACGCCTTGTGTCTCCCTGACACTCGTGTCATATGGATTCGAAAGCGCCTTTAATTCATCGCTTACATCAATGTCAAGATTTAATTGTCCATTTATCAGCGCATCAACCAAATCCACATTATACATAAGCTGTAAATTTACTTTGCTGTAAGAATTATTGTAAAATACAATCGCTGTCAAAACAAAAACAAATGACACCAGACAAAGCAGCATATTATGATACCTTGTTTTCACAGACGCTCTAAAAAACGCCATTCTCCGCAGCCCATATATAAGTAAAATCAGAGCAAAAATTACCGCCAAACGCACCATTGATATATCCATCGGTACCGGCTTGTTAATTTGTATTTGGTTTATTCGAAACGTATACCCGTCTTCAAGATTATCAAGCCTTATAATCAGACAATTTGATTTTCCATTCAAATGACAGGTAAACCATTTTGTTTTATATACGCCGCTTACAAATTCTCTCTCGAAACTTCTGTAATAGCTTTCATTTGCTTCATCTGTATATGCAACAACATATTTTAGCACTGGATCAGGTATCTCTAAATCCATATATACTGTCCCGATTTTTGTGTCAATGTCATTTAGTTCGATAAAAACACTTGCGCCATAATCTTTGCGATATATGATTTCGTTGTCATTTATATTTACATCGGCGCCCGAAATTCCCAAATCCGCTATGCCATATGTTTTCTGTTCGTATTGACCATTATTTTTGACGCGAAACGCATTGGCATTGCATATGACGATTTCTATAAACAGGCTTACTGCCAATATTATCATTATGGCAGTTAAATTTCTATGCTTGCTGCCCGGCACTAATTTATTTATCATATAATTTTTCATTTACAAAAAGTCAACTCTCCCATCTTCCAGATGATATATCGCGCCCATCACACGCAGACCGTGCTCCGTTTCCTCTTTTTGGATTTCAAAGCTGTCCTCTATCAGTTTCATGCAATACCGGACATTCATGCAGCATGCCTTGTACGTGTCGGTTTCATCGCCTATAGCCTTTTTTATTTCATCGGTTATAAATTTTATGTATCCATCGGGGTTGTGGTTAATTACGGCATCCACTGCCCGCAATGGTTATGCCCCATCACCAAAATCAATCGGCAGCCCAAATGCTCCGCCGCATATTCAATGCTGCCAAGCTGGTGATTGTCAATCACATTGCCTGCCACACGGATTACAAACAAATCGCCTATCCCCGCACTGAAAATACTCTCGGGTATCACACGCGAATCCGAGCACGTAATTATAATCGCATACGGTTTCTGTCCCTCGACACATGTTTTCAGGCGCACGGCCGAAGAAACGTCCCCATCATTCCTATTCGCGCTGATATAATTTAAATTTCCTTTTTTTAGTTTGCTGACAGCCTCATTCGCTGTATATGACACGTTTGTACTCATTATTTCCTATTCTCTCCTGTATATCCATACGACCCGCGCGTTACTGCAGCGCCGCCGCAAGCACATTGCGCAGTTTCCGTGTAAGAGTGAATGTACCCGCACCTGTTAGCTGTACCATCATAATAAAAATCGTATCATCAGCAGGCATATTAGAGAAATACGGTCCCAGCCAGCCGTCCCAGCCATACTCGCCAATCGAGCCGTTTATAATTCCCAGTGATGGATTTTTCATTATACGCATAAGATTACCATATGTAAAACCTGCAAGATTTTCCCAGCTTTCCATCATTTTTTGCTGATGCGGCCACAGCGCGGCATTTGTCATATACCTGACCGTGGCAGATGACAGATAAGTGCGCCCCTTATACTCACCGCCGTTTAACAGCATCTGCGCAAAATGCCTGTAATCCCCGATGGTCGACACAAGCCCTGCTCCGCCAGATTCAAAGCGTATATCTGAATCCATATGATTACATATGCCCAGACGGTTATCATGATATTCTATAAGCCCATCGGAGGTCTGCTCGTAGACCTTGGTAAGCCTGCCTCTTTTTTCCGCGGGAATCCTAAAATCCGTATCTGTCATTCCAAGCGGCTCAAAAAACTCTTTTTGAAGGAAATCCCCAAAGCTCATACCGCTTGCAACCTCCACGACAGCGCCCAGCACATCAGCGCTTGTGCCGTACCGCCACCCCTCACCGGGCTGAAACGCAAGACGTCCTTTCCCAAGCTTTGACACGACCTCAAGTGTCGTCATAGGATTGTCAGAATAAAGCCTTTCGTCCAACTCGTCAAAAACCTTTTTGGCGTCTTTGCTCGCCAAATCCGGGTCACTATTGTATGGAAGTCCCGACGTCATGGATAAGCAATCCTTGATGTCAGGCTTTCTGACGGCAGGCACATCCCCCTTTTCAGATGCCACCATTATATTCTTAAAACTCGGTATATATTTTTCTATAGGGTCAAGCAAATCTATGACACCACGCTCCATAAGCAGCATCACAGCGGCAGACGTTATTGGCTTTGTCATTGAATAAAGCCTAAAAAGACTGTCGCGATTTATCTTTTTACCATTTGCTATATCCGCATAGCCCGCCTCCGCGTAATATACTTCCTCACCTTTGTAAATAACACTTACATTTGCCCCGGCTATCTCCCCGCACTCCGCACTCTCCTGCAAAAGCTCTCCTAAACGCGCCAACTTTTCAACCTTAATCATACCCGTTCTTCTCCCGCAACCACCTATTTTTTCGCATTTTTGAAACTCCATTCAACAACCTAGAATTTAGTCAAAATATATAAAATAAGCGGCGTCTTGCAGCTTGCTGCACCTAGCCGCGTTTTTATATATTTTGACTAAATTCGGCCGGTTTAGAACACATTTCGCAATTACACATTCATCCACATACTATCCCACATAAAGATAATGATACATCTTCTGAAACAGCTCATCAACATCTATCGGCTTAGCAATATGAGCATTCATCCCCGACGCAAGCGCCTTTTCCACATCTTGCGCAAATGCATTCGCCGTCATGGCTATAATCGGTATCGCCATAGCGTCACCTCTTTCCATACAGCGAATCGCCTTTGTCGCACTATAACCATCCATGCCAGGCATCTGTATATCCATCAGTATCAAGTCAAAATAACTCTCCTGCGATTCACTGTAGATGTCAATAGCCTCCTCCGCATCCCACGCACACACAATATTTGCATTGGTACGCTCCAATATGGCCTTTATGATTTCCATGTTTATTTCATTGTCTTCCACCACCAGTATATTTTTACCCTCGGCATTAAGCACCCTCTCGCCATCGCCATCATCTTTAAACTCCTGCATAGCATTATAGTCTATTTTAAATGCAAAATGCAGCAAAAAGTGCGTCCCCTCACCAAGCCTGCTGTCGATTTTCATATCGGCACCCATTGCATCGACTATACTCTTTGTAATACTCATGCCGATGCCGCTGCCCTCGCTTTTTCGCACATATTTTGAATCGCCGCGCTCAAAAAGCTTAAATATATCGTTCTTGACAAAGTCCTCGCTCATGCCGATGCCTGTATCCTCCACTGAGATGTCAAAGCCCGCATAGGCGTCTCCTAAATTCTCTGTCTGCTTAATATCTACCGTTACCTTGCCAAACGCCTCCGTAAATTTTATGCTGTTGCTTATTACGTTCATAAGCACCTGCCTGAACCTTACAGGGTCCCCGATTAAATTGCCATCCTTTATATCACAACTGACCTCAAAATCTACGCGTCTGCTGCGCGCCATCTGCGAAAGCACAAGCTGTACGTTCTCTACAAGCTCTATTATGTTGAACTGACTTTCCTTAAGCTTTAAATCTCTCGCCTCTATCTCCGACATATCCAGAATATTGTTCAACAGATTTAAAAGCTGCGTCGATGAGGCATTTATCTTGTCAAGGCATTCCAACACTTTTTCACTGTCGTCAATATTGTATCTCGCAATATCGGTCATGCCTACAATCGCATTCATTGGCGTGCGGATATCATGTGACATGCTTGCAAGGAAATTTGTTTTTGCCACATTGGCGTTTTGTGCGTTTACCTTTTCATTCTCCGCAATTTTTATTGTCTCCGCAATTTTCTTTTTCTGTCTCTCCTCTATACTCTGCTGGTACCTCAGCACCAAACCCGTAGAGCCTGCTACGGCAAGAATAGCTATGATATTGTCCTGATAATAATAATATTCAGCCAAATCGTATTCAAACAAATACAGATGATGATACGCATAGATGAGCATAATCACATCTATGATGACGGTAACGGGCATCAAAATCTTAAAATACCAGCCGCTTGTAAGCATACAGAGCAAAATCAAACCAAACACAAGCCATACAGGCATACCGGATTTTATTCCGCCTCCGTTTGCATACAAAAACATATAGGGAAATGCCAAAAAATTTACAAAGCTTATCGTAACCGCCGAAAACAGCCCCACCAGCTTGGGGTGCAGATTGCACGCGACAAATATAATCACAAGGTAAATCCAAGTAACCGCAATCGTGATAATGCCGTCACTGTCATATTTCATAATAGACTCTATCACCAACACCAATGTACAGGCAATTATGCCTACAATCACAATCGTATTGAATTTGAGGAGCTGCGAATTTGTCCGAAGTATATAATCCCTTATCTTTTTTTTATACTCCCTTAACATAGAACCATACCACCCTTTATTTATTTGTTTTTGATATCTGTTCTGAGAATGTCATAAAGTTGTTGAATGCCTCTTTGTGCATTTTGGACACGGCATAAGGATTACGCTGCAGGATTGAGCGTATGCCTGCGTATTCCCTGCGTTTCTTTCTATTTTCAAGTTTCTCCATAATGGCTGCTTTGTTGGGCGCGCCCTTGCTTACCGTGCCAAGCGCGGAATTTATCTTTTTCAGCCCCGCCTCTGATTTTGCCTTTACACTCTGTCCGTAAAAGGCGTAAAGCACCTCAACCTGTTTCTGCAGGTGGCGAAACTCCTCGCTGCTCTGCTCCAGTCCCTCAAGCAGGTCGCGAAGATTGACGGCCTCACGCACGCTAAACGCCATATCTATCGAAATATATACGGTCAGCACAAACGCCAAAAATTCAACCACGTTTATGTTCATGCCAAGCACAAACTCCTCCACGGGCTCATGTCCATAAAGCGTCAAAATCACGGAAAATATTCCCCACGCAAGCGATGACACTATGCATATATAACCGTTTAAATTGAGCGGTTTCCCTGTATAATCCCAGTATCTTACATGGAACAATCTTTCCATTGCCGCTCCCGTAAAATATTCAAGAATCGTGGCGCTTATCATGCCTACAAAGAAAACCGCCACGGCGTTTGTCCTGTACGGCAAAGTAAAAATAAGCACTACTATCGCCCCGGAACCATATATCGGCAGAAACGGTCCGTGCATAAAGCCTCTGTTCACCCATTTACATTCTTTGACGGAAACATAGCAGGTCTCCCATACCCAGCCCGCAAAACAATAAAAGTAAAAAAATATAAGCCATGTGGAAAATGTGTATATCATTTTTATCCCCCATTCCGCTTTAGCGGCTTAATTTTCATTCATTTCATCAATATAGTTCATCAGGTTTTGCTGCACATATATTTCTATTGTATCGTTTATTTGATTTATTTCCAAGTCCCTTTTTACAGAAAATGTCTGTTTTCCATGTATTTTTTCCGAGAGGAGCCTGTCCGCCTCCTCAACTGAGCCAAGCCAGCGCTCAAACTCATATTTTTTCACCAATACTGGCATCCGCGGGTGAAGCGCTCTAAGCTGCTCATTCGCGTCAACCGTAAGTATCGTAAAGCGCCCGTCATCATCGGGAAGTCCCGTACATATGCCCGCGAGGTATATTTCGTCCGCACTGTCGCTGTCAGTGACGCAGTACCTTTGTTTATTACTGTCCCACTCGTAAAAGCCGCTTGCCGGCACAAGGCATCTGCGCTTTGCATAGTCGCGCCCAAACATAGGCTTTCCCTTTATGCTCTCCGCCCTTGCGTTTATAATCAGCTGTCCGTTTCTGCCTTTATATCCCCATTTGGATTTTTTCCACTCACCCACCAAATCGGTCATTATAAAGGCGCTGTCCGACGGCGCCACATCGCGTATGCCGCTTACACTCGTAATATCCCTTATGTAAAATCGCCCGCACATATGAGAAGCCTGCCTTTCTTAACCTCTATCATACTCTCCCGCCCCGTAAATTCATTGCTTACTCCGATAGGAAAATCCTGTCTTAGCTTAGCATCGTCAAGGCTGTATTTCAAGCCCCTTTCCGTGACGCCATACGCATCGCCCCCATACGCAAACACTGATATCGTGCTGTATCTGCTGCCAAAGCTTTCGGGATAATATATTCTGCCGTCGCGCAAAAGCTCCACGCGCACCCGGTTTCCGTACAGCACGCCGCTTGCGCTGTTGTTTAGCAGATAGTCAAGGCACTGAATATTCGCTATCGCATGGTCGAGTCGCCCGCCGAGCGCTCCATACAGCTCAAAGCGCCTATAGCCTCTCGCAAGCCCCTCCTTTATAGCCGCAAGCATATCCGTGTCGTCTTTTTCCGCGGGGAGCCTTTTTATGGAAACGTTTTTTATTTTTTCAAGCTCTTTAAGCAGCGCGTCATTTTTTAGGGAGTCCATATCCCCGATTATAAGGTCGGGAGTGATTTCAAGCATATTCAAATACTTAAGCCCGCCGTCAGCCGCTATGCAGAAATCACAAGCGTTTATCGCCATTTCGCTTTTGGCGTACTCGGCGTCAAAGTCCCCCGCTCCCACGATAATGCATTTCTTTTCGTCCATGTCACTATACTCCAATCGGAAACTCAATCATTAATAAACCGCCGTTTTCTTAACGGCGGTTTTATTTTGTCTAAAATTTTCTGAATACGTCTGTTTCTTTTTGAAGCTCTGCCGCGATTTCCTGATTTTCATTCATGCGGTTGCTGATATTTTCCATATCCTCGACAAGCACCTGCGTGCTCTCGGCCGCCCCGGTAACGCCTCTTGCGCCCTCCTCGATAGCGTCCGTGATAGTGCCGATAGATACCGCTATCTCGTCTACGGCGCTCTTTAAAGCGTCCGTCTTTGTATTAAATTCGTTCATGACGTTTTCAATGTATGTAGCGTTCTCTCTGTACTGTACGCCGCTGTCTACAAAGTTTTCAAACTCCGGAAGTATTGACTCTGTCATATACTGTACCAGGTCGTTTGCGTTGCCCGCAAGATTGTGTACCGCGTTTGTGACTACGCCGTTAATCTCCTGAATGCGGTTTGCCGTGGCACGGCTTGAATCCGCAAGCTGTCTGATTTCATCGGCAACTACCGCAAAGCCCTTGCCTGCCTCGCCCGCGCGCGCCGCCTCGATTGAAGCGTTCAACGCAAGCAAATTCGTCTGGCTTGAAATATTGAGGATATCGTTTGTGAGCCCGTTTACCTGCTCTACGCTCTTGCTCTCCTCTATAGCCTCGTTCAAAACATTGAGGATTTCCTGTACCTTGACGTTTGTCTCCTCCATGTTGTGACGTGCATCCGATTCCATCTTGTCGGCATTTTCTTTCATCTTCTTTGAGTAGTCGTTTATGCTGCTTGACTTGTCGGCGATTTCCTCTGTCTCTGTTCTGACTGAATCGGCGTTCTGATTGATAACTGTAGCAGAGTGACCTACCTCCTGCATAGTAGCGGAAAGCTCCTGCGTGACAGCCGAAAGGTCTGAAGCACTGTCGTTTGAAGTTCTTACGCTCTGCTGCACCTCGTCAACCACAAGCTCAAGCTTTTTGGAGTTTTCGATAATCATCTTCATGATTTCCTGGAGCTTTTCCATAAAGGTATTGATACCCTTGCCCAAATCGGATATCTCATCATTTGAAAGTATGCTCACGCGCTTTGTCAAGTCGCCCTCCTTGTTGTCAATGCCCTCTATGATGTCGTGCAGCTCCCTGCTTGTAATCGTAAGCTTTTTGATGACAAGCACAAATACCGCATAAAACGCAAATACTATCGCAATAACACATACTACCACTATGGCAAGGTTTCTCATTACCGCAAATTTGTACTCTTTTTCAAGCGCATCGCTTGCATCTGAGGCACTCGCCTTTGCCTCCTCGAGCATTATGTCGATATTTTCCTGAATAGCGTCGCTGTACTGCTTAATCTCACCGTTTGCAAGTGCAAACGCTTCTACCTTGTTGTTGTTGCCGCTGAATGCCAGGAGACTGCCTATGGCATATTTCATGCTCTCATAATTTGTGACAAGCGCGTCATACGCCGCACTATCGCTTTCCCTCAGCTCGTCGCCATACTGCGCAAGATACCCGTCAAGCACTTCCTCCTCCGCGCGCACTGAATCTACAATGCTGATAAGCGTGTCGAGGTCTGTCGCTATAATATGCGAAAGCGCCATTTTATGTATCGCCTGTGTCTCTTTCTGGATATCGCTCAATTCTGACATATGTGTCATATGCTCGTCTGATATTATTACCGCCGTATTGTTTACCCTGCCGAGATTGGTGATAGCCTCTATATTTGAAAAAATCGCCACTATACCAAGTATAAATACAGGGAGCATGATTATTAATTTAATACTAACGCGTTTTTTCTGTTCCATAGCTTAAATTTCTCCCTCCGTTATTGTACCGCGGACGCTGTTATTCCGCTGACAAGCGTATCCATCAGTTCCTGCAGGTCCAAATTATCCGGATTGCCCGCCGCTATGATATCCGCAAAATTGGTGCAGGCGTTCCAATAGCTGTTGCCTACCCTCTGCAGCACGCCGTACTGCGACTGGTCTATAATCGCCGCTATTGCAGGAGCCTTTGCGACCTCGTCTGATGCCGCCGCGTTTATATTTGACGGTCCTGTACTCCTTGCCTGAAACCTAAGCGTCTGATTCTGTTCGTTTGTAAGCCACTCCGCGAGCTTGTGCGCCCACCCGAGATGCTTTGAGTATGCGTTTACGCCGTACATTTTGTAGCCTGTAAATGATGCCATCTGTACCTGCTGTCCGTTGCATGTATATGTAGGAAGCTTAACCGCGCCGTAATCATCGCCCCATGCCTCCTGTACCGCTGAGGCATTCCATACGCCGCTTACGCCCGCTATGATGTCTCCCGACTGTATGCCCTCCACAAAGTTCCCATCAGGCTGAGCTATGAATGCGGGGCTTGACGTAATATCAAGCAGCGCCTCGGCAATGTCGACACCCTTTATGCTGCCCTCCGTGCTGTTCCAGTTGCAATGGTTTGTGATGCTGTCGTCGTTTATACCGAACTCAAGACCTGTATTCCCAAAGAAAGAATACAAATACCACCCTGAGTTAAACTCCATCGAAACCTGCTTGCCCGCCGTCTCCGCAGCTGCTAGAAGTCCGTCCATAGTCTTTACGTCATCAGCCGTAAGGTACTCCTTATTGTAATACAGGAAATAACCGTTGTCCGCCGAATAGGGATATGCATAGAGCGTGTCGTTGTACGATGCCGCCTCCACTGCCTCGGCAAGATTGGCGCTCTTTATCGCGGCCTGATTTTCCACGGGAGAAAGTCCGCCGCCCGCTATCAGGCTGTAGAGCTGGTCGTCAGGCATTGAAAAAATATCGCCCGCATTGTAAATATCATTCAGCACGGCGTTTCTCGTGTCCGCATCACTTGATTCCATAACGTTAATCTCAAAATCCGCCTGTCCTGCATACTCTTTCTTAAAGCTTTCCACCATCTCAAAAAGGCAGTCATCATATGAATCACCTGCCCATATGGTAAGCTCTACCTTACCTGAATCAAGCGCCGTCTCGTCACTCTCCTCCGAAGCCGCCTCCTGCGTCTGATTTTCCGAAGTCTCCTGCGCATCTTCCGCCTTTTCGCCGCCACAACCGTAAAACATCGTCGATGCCAGCGCCGCTGTAAGAACTGTCGCCAGGAAACGCTTTTTTACCGTTTTGTTTTTCAAAGCCAATCTTCCTTTCAATATTTTATAGTGTCTTGTGCCGCTGCTAACCAAACAGTCACATAAAAATATGCCTGCTTTTTATGCCCACTTTAATATATATTTTATACTATCTGCCGATTTATTTCAATACTTAATCAGCGGCATTGCGAATTTTTCCGCTGTCAGCCTTTTCCTTCTTTTTTTCAGCCTTCTGCGCTTTTTTGGCGTTTCTGTTGTTGACGCTGTCACGCAGCAGCAGATAAAATGTCGACACAAGTGGGATAAATGTGAGCATTCCCGCGACGCCAAACAGACTTCCGCCGACGCTTACAGCCATTAAAACCCAGATTGCGGGCAGCCCTACCTTGTTGCCGACAACTCTTGGATATATGAGGTTTCCCTCTATCTGCTGGAGCACAAAAAACAGTACGAGGAATATTATCGCCTTTATGGGATTATTTACAAGGATGAGGAACGTGCCTATCACGCAGCCTAAAAATGCGCCCACTATCGGAATCAACGCCGTAAAAGCGATGAGCACGCCTACCAGCACGGCATACGGAAGTCTTATTATTGTCATTGACACGAAAAACATGCTGCCGAGTATCACTGCCTCAAGGCACTGACCTGACACAAAATTTGAAAAGTTCTTGTTCAGCAGGCTCAAAACCCTTGTTATGCTGTTTTCAATGCCCGGCTTTAGGTATGCAGACATTATGCGCTTTGCCTGATTCTGGAGTGTTTCCTTTCCGGAGAGTATATAGAGTGCAAATATGAAACCGATAAAGCCGTTCATAAAGCCCCCTATAATGCTGCCCGCCACTGAAAATGTCGACGCCAGCATGTCAGACACGCCTGTCCGTAAAAATTTCCACACGTATTCGAGCAGACTGTTCCAGTCAATCTTTATACTCTGGAGCTGCGCGACATAGCCCTGAATCTGGGGATATTGGACGCTGAGCTCTGTAAGGTATTTGGTCAGTCCCTCCATAAATGTCGGGATTTTGTTTCCAAGCTCCACTATTGTCCTGCCTATCTGCGGTGTTATCGTGATTACGACTATCGCCAGTATCAAAATAACAAGAAGTATGCTAAGGACTATACTTATGGGGCGTTTTAGCTTATCCGCCTTTTTTCCGCTCCATTTTTTGAACATTCCTTTTTCGATGAGGTTCATAGGTATATTGAGGACAAAGGCTATGACGCCTCCGTAAATAAAGGGCTTTAAGATATTTACAAGCACTCCTAGCGCTATCAGGACCTCCGCTCTGTACAGCAGCAGTAAGCACACAATAGCCGTAAAGACTATAAGCTCTTTAATCTGCTTTAGCTTTTTTTTATCAAATCCGTTATTCATCGATATTCCTCCTTTTCACTGCCCGATTTGGCTAACATTATTATTTTACATTATTTGGGGCAATTCGTGAACTGTTTAAGTGAATTTTTTTAATTACTTATATTTTAAATTTTTTTTGCAAAAAAAATAGCATATTGGGCTTAAAAGTGTTATACTATATTTACTTACCGTTTTTTTATTCATTTTTATATGTTTTATGCATACAAATCAAACTGATATGGGAGCACTGAATATGAACATAAGCAGAAAATACTTCTGGTATTTCGTAGTTCTGGTAGTGGTTATATATACATTTATTGTCGGAATATTTTTTTACGACAAAGCTAACGACACCAAGCATGGGCAGCCTGTTCATGCTTTGGCTAAGTGGACTACATATGACACTGTGAATACATACACCAAGACAATCGTTCAGGGAAATATTGAAATCAGTTCTGATTTGGGCAATATTCTTGCATTTTATTCTTCACACCAAAATATTGAGGTGTACGAGGGCGACGAGCTTATTTACAAGTATCCTATCGTAAACAATAACCCGATTTCCAAAACCCCGGGCTACAGCTGGAACTTTGTGCAGCTCCCCAAGGCGTTGAATAATATTCAGGTAATTTTTTCTTCCCCATACAAAGATGTAAGCAAAAAAATTCCTGATTTTTATATCGGAAATATTGCGTCGATAACTTCGCACATTATAGATTCCAGCCTTTTTCCGTTTATTTTGTGCATAGTTATGTTTTTCCTGGGATTGATTATGGCGACTTACTATATTGTTATTCACAAGAAAAATAAGATGGTCAATGCCAATATGCTCTATCTTGGCATTTTTGCCGTGTTCCTCTCAATATGGTCAATCAACGAATGTCCATTGACTATTCTTATTATGCAAAACAATATTGCCACATCGTACCTTTCATTTTTGTCACTTATGCTGCTGCCTATGCCATTTGCGATTTTTGTAAAGAATTTTTACAATGATACGAACAAGAACTGGGATATATTTTTTAAGCTTAACATTGGGCAAATCGTGCTTTGCATAGCATTACAGCTGGTTCATGCATACGATTTGAGGGAAACGCTCTGGACGACACATGTCATTATGGTAATTCTTATCGCGATAGTGTTTTACAGGTCGTACAACCTGCTAATCAACTCGAAAAACACCAAAATGGTAAAGATGCACTTGTTATGCATGATAATATGCGTGACAACTCTCCTGCTCGACCTGCTTGGTTACTATATGAACATGTGGGATAGCAATTCTTTTGGCAGAATAGGATTTTTGGCGTACATAGTAGTGCTCGGCATAACATCAACAAACGATACAGCCTCTCTTATTCAAATGGGGCAGCAGGCTGACGCTTATCAGCGGCTTGCTTACTCTGACCAGATGACCGGACTTTTCAACCGTACCTGCTTTAATGTGGATTTCGCTGAGCATGAAAAAAAGCCCGACGATGTCGCTATCATTGACTTTGACTTAAATCATCTCAAGCATACCAATGACACATACGGTCATAGCGCCGGTGACAAATATATCAAAAACAGCGCACGGATTATCAATGAAATTTTTTCAAGCATAGGCAAATGCTACCGCGTGGGCGGCGATGAATTTGTGGCGATTGTACCTGATGCATCGACCATAGATATAAAATACTATATCGCTATGCTTGAATCAAGCGTAGACGCATGCGGACGCGAACCTGAAAACAAGGATTTGCATATGCAGATTTCATCGGGGTGCGCTATATATTCCGCCGATATTGACGGGTCTCTGGAAGACACGTACAAGCGTGCCGACAAAATCATGTATGAAGACAAGAAAAATAAAAAAGGGGTTCGCACTGATTAGTGCGAACTCCTTTTTTAGCGCATATTTTTACAGCTGGTCCCACCAGTTTGTGTAGTCTGTGCTGTTGCCGTATTTGTCATATGTGCCTGTGCCATACAGGTTATCCATAGAAGACAATGACGATGATGCGAATTTATTTATGATATCGAGCTTTTGGCTTAGCGTATCCGCGTATCCGCCTGATGTCCCGAATACAGCCTTTATGTCGTCATATTCCGCGGACTTTAATTTTTCTGCATCTATAATCAGTTCTCCACTGTCTGATACGGTTATGCCCAGCTTTTCAAGCTCTCCTGCATAGGAATCGGTAAGCTCTCCCAGCTGCTCTTTATAAAGCTTATCCAGCGTACCCGACAGGCTGTTTAGAGATGAATAAGTCGTATTGTAATCTGCGACAAATGTATTTATATAAGACATCATGGTGTTTTTGTCGTTTTCTTCACTGTCTGACTTTTTGCCCATTTCAAGCATTTTGTCTATGCAGTCTCCGAGACTTGCTGTGGATTTTTCAACTTTTTCGTACAATGTAGTCTGTTTTGACTTGGTGTATCTGTCAAGTGCGCTTGAGCTGCTGCTGCTTGATTTTTTGGACTTGCTTGATGAATCTGTGGTAATGTCTTTTTCATGAATTTTTTCCGAGCGACTTCTGACCGCGGACTTCATCATCATAGTCTTGGCAAGGAAACGCGCTGCGCGTATATTGGTATCCATATCAGTGCCCCTTTCGTCTACAATTAACTATATACTTTATATCGGACAGGCATTGATAAATATTTAGAGCTTTTTAAAAATTTATGTCGAGCTCAAGCCACGCGCCGTTTTCTATCTGCCATTTATAGTATTCGCCTTTGGGAGAGCCGTATTTTTGCATTATTGCCATAATCGTGCCTCCGTGGATTATAAAGGACGCCGTCTGTTGATTTTTTATTTTGTGCAGTTTGTGCAGGCAGGTTTCAAAAGCATTTTGGCAGCGTGTCGCAAACTCGTCTCTGCTCTCGCCATTGGGAAAAGGTATGCTGCCGTTGCTTTCAATCCAATTGATATAGTTGTCGTTATCCTTTAATTCATCGTAACATTTTCTCTCAAAATCGCCGAAATCCATCTCCCTTAAATCATTGCATATTATGACGGAACGCGAGGGGTAAATGGCTTGCGCCGTCATCAGACAGCGTTTCATAGGACTTGAAAAAATGACTTCCGCGCTTGGATATTTTCTTTTCTTTAACGACGAAAGCCCCTCCTTGCAGAGAGGCTCGTCTGTCTTTCCTATATAGCGCTTTTCAAGGTTGCCCTGGGTTTGCCCATGGCGTATAAGATATATTTTCATTTGATTTTTTGTCCTATTCCGCATGTGACGCGAATTACGGTATGGGCATAATCGGCAATCAGGCAGCCTAAATGACCTGCCGCCTCGCGGTACTCCCTGTCCTCTTTTTTGAGCGGCACTATACCGCTGCCCACCTCGTCCATAATCAGAATATATTCAATGCTTGTGGTGTTTTCCATAGATACGAGCTTTCGCACAAAGTCTTCAAGCGATTTATCAGTCGGTGGCTCGTATTTTTCGCCTCGAACTATGAGCTGTAGATTTGTCATGCACTTTTTTTCATATAGCTTATCTGTGTTTAAATCCAAATTTGCGAAGTCGGCTATGTCATTGTCGGAAAGCTTGTAGTTGCTTTTTGCATAGTTTAGCTTGCCCTGATGAGCGCCGCCCGTTATAAAAATCATGGCATTGTCCTGTCCTTTTTTACATGTAAAGTCGCTGTCTGCGGCAAAATATTGATTTTAGTATATCGGGCGCTCCCACCGGTATTTTTCCATATTTACATAACCGTCTTTGAGCTCGACGCCCTCCGCCTCGAGCAGTTCTATCTGGCGGTTGCCGCCGCCAAAGGCAAACGCGTCGGAAACTCTGCCGTCCTTGTTTACTACGCGATAACACGGAATATTATCAGGGTCAGGGTTTGCGTGGAGTGCGTAGCCTACCACTCGCGCCCAGCGCCTGTTGCCTGCTATCGCGGCTATCTGTCCGTAAGTAGCCACCTGACCGTATGGAATTTGTTTCACGACATCGTATATTAGGTCAAAGGTTGATGGGGTCTCCGATTTTAATTTCAATCCTGCGCTACGACCTCCTTGTAAAACTCTGAATAGTCTGTGCGCTTTTCCTTTGTAAATTGGATTGCGGTCCTTGGGTGCTGATTGAGCTGTCCTGTCATCATGTACTGCAGGTCATAGCCCCATACTACTCCCTCCGCCTTAAGCTTATTCATGTACTGCTCTACGAATTGGATGGCATAGTAGGGCTTGTACTTCGGATTTTTGAGAAATCCAAGCAAAAGCTCCATCGCGCAGTTGCCCGCGCCGCGCCCCATTGACGAGTACGTCGCGTCAAGCCAGTCTACGCCGTCGCCCACTGCCTCTATTGTGTTGGCAAAAGCAAGCTGCTGGTTGTTGTGTGCGTGTATGCCGAGCTTTTTGCCGTATTTTGCGGCAAACTCTGAATAAATGCCCGCAAGACGCTCTATCTGCTCAGGATAAAGCGAGCCGTAGCTATCAACTATATAAAACACGTCAACGGGAGTTTTGCCAAGTATGTCAAGAGCGGCTCTCAAATCGCTCTCCTGACCGTTTGAGATTGCCATGATGTTGCAGCATACCTCGTAGCCCTTTTTTGCGGCATCTTCTATCATATCTACCGCCGCCGGAATAGTGTTTAAATATGTAGCCACGCGCACTACGTCTATGGGGCTGTCCGCCTTGTTGATTATGTCGTTTTTGTAATCGCAGCGGCCTACGTCAGCCATGACTGATATTTTGAGGTTGGTGTTGTTGTCACCCACTATGGCTCTGATGTCGTCGTCTTTACTGAATTTCCATTTGCCGAATTTATTTTCGTCAAACATCTCGGTTGACGCTTTATAGCCAAACTCCATGTAGTCTACACCCGCTTTGATGTTTGTCTCATAAAGGGCTTTTACAAATTCGTCCGTGAAATAAAAATCGTTTACCAGTCCTCCGTCCCTGAGCGTGGCATCGATTACCTTGACACTGGGGCGGTATTCCATAAGATTTAATAATTCTTTCATTTTAGTCTCCATTCCACCGCTTTTTAGTTGGCGGCATAAATAATGATAATGTGTCCTTGTACTGCACATAGTCTGTATTTTAGCACATTAAAGCGGAAAAGTCTATATTTTTTTCAGTAAAAAATAAAAAGGCGTCGTCTTATTCACACCTTTTTGCGGGAAATATTGAATGATTATTTGGCAAAAGCAGGATACGGGAGTCGAACCCGCCTCTCCAGCTTGGGAAGCTGGCATACTACCGATGTACTAATCCTGCATATGGCATCAGCCGTCACGTGTGCTACGGGATAATCTCTATGTTTGAACCTAGACACTGACGATACGCATGCAGCGCATTCCTCCCGGAACTGATGTCAAACTGTTATTTATTATATACCTGTTTGGTGATTATTGCAAGGTGAAATTTTTAATATTTTTCATATTTTTAACTATTTTTAACTTTCGTGAATATGCTGTTTTTATATTGTCCGCGTTAAATCCTTAACTACTTCGCCCGCTATAATAAGTCCCGCCACTGACGGAACGAATGCCACGCTGCCTGGGACAGACCTGCGTCTTGCGTTTGTGTCCTGCGTATCGGACTGGCATATATTTCCGTTTTCGAGATTTTCCGATGTATTTGTGTCTGGACTTATCGGTGTCTCGTCGGAGTATACTACTTTGAGCGACTTTACTCCGCGTTTTTTTAGTTCATGGCGCATTACCTTGGCAAGCGGGCATACATTTGTCTGATATATGTCGGCGACTTTGAAACGGCTCGCGTCAAGCTTGTTTCCTGCGCCCATGCTGCTGATAATCGGCACCTGCTTTTCCTGCGCGGTCATAACTAGGCTTATCTTTGCCGTAACTGTGTCAACCGCGTCGACAACATAGTCATATTGTAAAAAATTAAACTGCTGAGCCGTCTCTGGCAGGAAAAAACAATGGTATGCCGTCACTGTAGCTTGAGGATTGATTTCCAATATTCGCTCCCGCATAACGTCAGTCTTGTATCTGCCGATTGTTTTATGCGTCGCTATTATCTGTCTGTTTAAGTTTGTGATATCGACTTTGTCACTGTCAATCAGGTCAAACGCACCCACTCCGCTCCTTGCGAGCGCTTCGCACACATAGCCGCCCACTCCGCCTATTCCGAATACTGCGACGTGCGACT
This sequence comes from uncultured Lachnospiraceae bacterium, assembly GCA_947623805.1. Classification (GTDB taxonomy): domain Bacteria; phylum Bacillota; class Clostridia; order Lachnospirales; family Lachnospiraceae; genus COE1. The sequence continues at coordinate 22,868 of CANQHZ010000031.1, forward strand.
TTGACAGTTTTTCCATTGCCTCTTTTCCTAAAAGCAACTCTGTTCTTGAAAACTGGTCCGGCATATTTTTTGCTCCATTAGTAAAGTTTTGTGTGTTTGACTTATTATAGCCTTTTACTGTTGAGGATGTCAATGTTTTCGTTTTGCTTTAAATCCATTTCAAATTTAATTTTAATCAATACTACGCAAAAATCAGTTGACATTCGCTTTTGATATTATGGCATATATTTTCCTGCAAATCACATAAATGCATAGTTGCACAAATCCGAAATACCATAAGACATAGTTCATATGTGTATGTACATATGAATGCGCTTTTGCCAACACAATCCAAGAAGTTGATGTTATAAAGAACATTGCATACATAACTATCCATTCTGTAATATCACTTTTATTTTTGTATTCGCAAATAAAGATAACTATAGGGACAATACATAACAAAGGAAACAAATTTCCTCTTAGTCCTGTAATAATTTCAGTATTAAAATGAAAATATGTACATAAAGTCTCCCAAACAGATGCATTAAATGAATCATAATATTTCTCTGCAAAATCATTTATGCTTCCACCCATAGTCCTTCTCAATACATCTTGCTCAAATATATTCTTGATTCCAACTGCGATATCTCCTTCACCCCTTAAAGTAGCATGAATACAGATTGCCGTGGCAAATCCTGTTAGTGAAAATATACCAATAAAAAATATTGCTCCTAATACTTGTTTTGCCTGTTTTTCTTTATGCGTTGTTAAATATACAATCAAATCTACAAGTAGAAATTGTATTGACCCTAACATAATCGTTGATATATACTCATACCCACACAAACATTTAACAAGTATAAATACATACGCGAGAACATAACTCAGTATTCTTTTTTTCTTACTGCCCATATTTATGGCGCAGTATAAACCTATAAGCATCGGTATAAACCACGTAAACTCAACCCAGTATAAATTTCTTGCAAAATTTATAATCCATGGTGAGAGCCAGAACGTTATATAAAAAACTGATGCCAATAAATTGTTATACTTTACACTAATCAATAAAACTATCAAAACAAATGTTATCGCTGTAGCGCAAGCGCATATCAAATGTAATAACTCAAACACAATATCCTCATCTATGTATCTGGCAATACGCCTGAATATTTTTCCCTGCAGACCAAATTGACTTTTATATGCCTTTACACTGCCTTTAATAACATTATGATTCGTATCATAAAATTTTATATTCTCCAGACTGCCATACTTTCCTGATGAAAGCGGAACATCTGACGATAAATATATAATACAGTTCAGACCATCATCCTGTATTTCCGTTATTTGAAAAATTTCCTGATTTTCAAACTCAATATAGTTTCCCAGAGCGACAAAATCACTTATATGCGGCACTGATTCCAATATAATTGCCGACTTATTTTTAGAATATCCATTAATCCACTCACCGTTATCTGGCACGTAATGGCTCAATTCAACACCATCAAAATAACTTCCTAAGCCATACTCCGAATCAGTATCAACAGAATCGTACAATGCAGTTATGACATTTGCCACAAGGTCCTCGCTATCACCTTGAAAATCTGAGAAATAGGAATTATCATTATCCATGGAATTAAACATATAATTCCATGTTAAAATCACAACTAATATTATGATAATTGAAATTTTCTTAGCTAATTTACGTACATTATCATTTTCGGATAAAACATTAAACAAAAACAGCCAAACTCCAATCAAAAAACATATTATCATAAATTTTTCCGAAATTGAAAATGTCGATTTTTGATAAGCATATCCTACCAAAAGATTGCCTGAAATATTTTCATCGCCCAGGTAATCAGAATCAACTATCTGCAGATATGGTACTGTATCACATTCACCTGCATAAATTTTTAGAGTGTATATTCTATCCTTTTTCAAATTTTTTGACATATATACGCTATACCATTCACCTGCTGTTATTTCCGCAATATCCACATTGATTTTTTCTATCATTTTTCCGGAGGAACTGTATATTTCCATATATATTGTTCCTTTATTATCATCCGGCTGATTTATGAGATTGATTTCAAAGCCTGCAAAATGCTTTTTTTGTGGCATAAATTCCATTTGAAAATCCTGTTTGCTTAGGTCGATATATTCTTTAAAACCTTCCGCATTTATTTCTGATTCATAGTCAATTACATCATAGTAAAATCCATGAGAAAAAATATCTCCTGGACCAATTAATAAAATAAATAACCCTATTATTATTGTTGAAATTATCATCAGCAACTTTCTTATCTTCATTATTTCCTCCAAATATGACATTAAATATAGTCTGCATTTTTTATTTATAAAAAGTACCAAAAAGTGTACTTTTTGATACTGTCTTTATAGACATTGCTGAGGTATGTCTAACGTTGCCTAAGCGTAATTAATTTACATATTTAAGTTCAAATTTGGAGTATATTTTATTTATGCATATCTTTATAGACATTAGAAATGTTTATGTGATATAATTAAGAACATAATCAAAAAGTACAATTTTTGATACTTTTATATTTTAATTCTTTATATTTTTCCACTTATATTCTTTCACTCTCCTATAAAATGTAGCTTTGCTAACATTGCACTTATTTATCGCTTCATTCAGTGTTATTTTCTTATTTTCCCACTCAAAGATTATTTTATCAAAATCATTTGGGACGCTTACCCTTGGACGACCAAAGCTTACTCCTTTTTGTTTCGCTGCCAATATGCCTTGCGCCTGTCGCGCCTTAATATTTGAACGCTCGTTTTCTGCCACAAATGACAAAATTTGCAAGACCAAGTCTGCAATGAATGTTCCCATTAAGCTTTTACCATTTCTCGTATCTAGTAACGGCATATCAATTACACATATATCAACTTTCAATTCCTTTGTCAGTATTCTCCATTGGTTCTGAATCTCACTATAATCTCTCCCAAGTCTGTCTATGCTCAAAATATACAATAAGTCACCTTCCTCTAAAATATTAATCAATTCTATATAACCTGGTCTGTTAAAATCCTTTCCCGATTGTTTATCTATAAATATATTATTTGCATGAACTCCCTTTTCCATAATTGCAACTATTTGTCGTTCTTCATTCTGATTAACACTTGAAACGCGGGCATAACCATAAACTTTACACATAACATACCTCCATCACAATAATAATTTTTTAATTACTACTGTAATTATAAATGCTATGGGCAAACGATATATTTTACATATCATTTTAGTTATCACATCAAATTAATGTTAAATGAAATCACGGTAATACAATATACATATAGCATATTATAAAAAATAAAAGTTGCCTAAGCCGACTTAGACAACTTTATCATATTTTATTATTAAGTTTTTTTATTCTTTCTTTACTATTTCAACCAAACAATAATAGAAAATTTTTCATTAACCGCATATATTCAAAAATATGCTGAAAAAGTTCATTATTAGTACACTTTCACATCACATGCATTTTTCTTCACGCTCGCCTGATTAAAGCAGACTATGTTTTTATTCGTCCCGGCTGTCTCGCGTCCCATTGGAATATCGTCGTAATCGCCGCAATGCAATATCGGTACTGATATGTCCTCTTGAGCGAGCGTTGCTTGGACGTCTATTACTCTTTGGTTACTGCTGCCTTTCCATAAAAGGTTATTGTCTTTTTTGTCTTGTACAAATTCGCCGTCAACGAGTATGTCTACATATTGCAAGAGTGGATAGCGCATTATTCTCTCCCAGCTATCGCCTGTATAGAGCCATATGTTTTTATTGGGGTATTTTTCTTTTATTTCTCTCATAAGTGCCTTAACGCCGTCACGGTTGGCGCTGTGCAGCGGGTCGCCGCCTGAAAATGTTATGCCTTCGATATACGGCTTATCAAGCTGTTCAAAAATCTCGGCTTTTGCTTTATCGTCAAATTCAAGTCCGCCGTCAGGGTCCCAAGTCATAGGATTTTGGCAGCCTTTGCAGCAATGCGAGCAGCCGGCTACCCACAATACCACGCGAAGACCGTCGCCGTTAAGCATATCATCTTTGGTTATGTTGTGATATCTCATAATTAAAACTCATTCCTTTTATTTTTTATATAGACATTTAATAAAGGTGTTATCAACCGTCCGAATTTAGGCAAAATATATAAAATCGCGGCTAGGTGCAGCAAGCTGCAAGACGCCGCTTATTTTATATATTTTGCCTAAATTCTATGTTGTCGAATAAAGCTTTGCAAACGCCTAATTTTATATAATTATAATGTAAAAGCCGCCCCTACGTTTTTTACATGCTTTTTCTTTCTGCAATCTCTGCCATCTTTGCCTCGTTCAGCCTTGTATCACCGTGTACGCGCGAGTACGAGAGGTATCCGTTCATTCTGTCAATCTTTGTTAGATTTCGACTGCCGCACTTGGGGCAGACATCCATTTCGAGCTCTTGATGACCGCAGTCGTCGCAATATGCAAGCGAAAGGTTTACGCCCTCGTAAAAGCCCATTTCCATGGCGCGCCTTACAAGTGTCTTGATTGCGGATGTATTGTAATCAATAGGATATTTTACGTACTGTATTTTACCGCCGTTTGAGAGCTCCCAAAATCTGTACTCCAAATCCTGTTTCTGTATCGGCGTGATGTCCTCTGTGACATGGCAATGAAAGCTGTTGCTCACATATTCTCTGTCGGAAACGCCTTCTACAATGCCGTACTTTGCCCTGAATTGCTTGACCTGCAGGCCGCAGAGATTTTCCGCGGGTGTGCCGTATATCGCATAGAGGTTACCGTCCTCCTCCTTAAAGCGGTTTACTTCTTTATTTATATACTCCAAAACTTCAAGCGCGAAAGCGCCATCCTCGACAAGCGACTTGCCGTTGTAGAGCATCTGCAGCTCGTTGAGTGCTGTTATGCCAAATGACGCCGTGGCTGTCTTTAACAGCGGCTTAATCTTGTCCGACAGCTTTAAATGCCCGCCTAAAAAGCCGCCCTCGCAGTACGCAAGCGGGTTGGTTGACGCGCGCATATTGCCGAGATAAGCGTATGTCCTGATGTGGAGCTGTCTTATCAGGTTAAGATAATAGTCAAGCACCTCGTAAAAGTCTCTGCTCTCCTGGCGCGCCTTTGCCAAAATCATAGGAAGATGGAGCGAAACCGCACCTATATTGAAACGCCCTACAAATATCGGCGTGTCCTTATCGTCAGCGGGGTGCATTCCTCCTCTTTCGTACCATGGTGACAAAAATGCTCTGCAGCCCATAGGTGAAATTACCTTGCCGTACTGCTTGTACATGCTGGCGATATAGCCTTTTCCAGTAAGGCTCAGCCAGTCGGGGTACATAGTCTTTGCGGAGCACCTCACGCCCGCCTCAAACACGTCCTCTAATGGCTTTCCTTTGCCGTGCAGATTTTCATCGTATAAAAAAACAATCTTGGGGAAAAGCACGGGTTTTTTGCAATCCTTTTTGCCTTGCCCTTTTCGTCTTACGTTAAGCATCTGTATAGTCGCAAGCTTGGCGAAACGCTCTGTGCCTATGCCCGCCGTGACTGTGATAAATGGATAATCGCCTCGGCTGCTTGCCACTGTATTGAATTTGTACTCCCAGCCCTGGAAGCCCTGCTCAAACTCGCGCTCCACGTCTGAAAGCGCCTCCGTCTCCGCTCTTTCGGGTGAAACGCCGAGATTTATATATTTTTCGTATGAAGACTTGTACGTTTTTTCAGCATAGGGCGCAAGGATTTTGTCAACCTCCGGCACTGTAAAACCGCCGTACTGCTGGCTTGCCGCGCTGAGCACTATATCACCGATAACGTCAAAAGCCACGTCAAGCGACTTCGGCTCGTTGTACCAGATGTTTCCCATCTCAAAACCGCCCGAAAGAACGCTCTGCACATCAAAAAGACAGCAGTTCATAGTATCGCGCCTTGCGGACATATCATGCACATAGATGTAGCCGTCCCTGCACGCCTGAATTTCCTCCGTAGTCATAAAAAACTTCTGGTAAAGTTCCTTGTTAAACTGGTTGAAAATAAGGCTGCGCTTTGTGGAAACTAGGGCTGAATCTGTGTTTGCATTCTCCTTGTCGCCGACGTACATGATTGACTGGCTCTTTTTGTACACATCGTCCATCATGCGCACAAAGTCCTGCTTATAATTTCTGTAATCGCGGTAGCTCTTGGCTACGACTGGCTTTACCTCCTCGAGCGCGCTCTCAACTATATTGTGCATTATCGGGATAGGGATTTCATCCGCATCCATCTCGTTTACCTTGCTGATAACGTGCTCGCATATATGGCGCTTGTCCTCCTCCGTAAACTTGGTAAGCGCGCGGTATGCCGACTTGCCGACGGCGACGATTACTTTCTGCACATTAAATTTTTCCTTGCTGCCGTCCTTTTTTATAACGTATACCTGCCGCTCAGGCTGATAAAGACTGCTATAATCAATTTCGTCTTTCTCAACGGCATTTAAGCTGACTACCTTACCCATATCTACTCCTCCATTCATACTCCAAAAAGCGATAGTACAACGATTTTTTCAATATTCGTTGTACCGTGTTTTTCTTTATTTTTTCAAATATTTTGTATGATTTATTTTAATATGGCACTATATGTTGTGTCTGTATATTAGTATAATTCAAATGGAGACTGATGTCAATAAAAAAGCGTCTGGAAAATGCACAATTCCAGACGCCGTTTTATATTGTTATTTTATTGACTTATTCATTTTTAGATTTTTCAACCTTCGCCTTGGGCTTCCACACCTTGACACCGATAAAGCCGCCTATGCCTGACACTACCGCGATTACAGCAAAGGTTAAAATATACGACAGAAACATTCTCAAAAATTCTATTAAATTTGCCACGACTATACCTCTTTTCCGCAAAAGCCATTTTCAGAAACAGCTCCCGCATTTTTGTAAGTTTACAGAAAACTCCATATATCTATAATACCACTTCACCTATTACATCGTCAAGCAGCATATTTATATCTTTGCAATCCGCAGCCTCGGTCGCAAGCTTGTCGCAGCGCTCGTTTTCGGGGTGTCCTGCGTGTCCTTTTACCCATGTAAATTTCACGTTATGCAGCGCCTTTGCCTTTAAAAGCCGCTGCCACAGGTCTATGTTTTTTACCGCCTGCTTTGCGCTGTTTTTCCAATTATTTTTCTGCCAGCTTTCTATCCAATGCTGGTTGAAAGCATCGGTCACATACTTTGAATCAGAAATTATCTCCACCTCGCAAGGCTTTGTAAGCGCCTCCAAGCCTGTTATAACCGCCATAAGCTCCATTCGATTGTTCGTGGTCTTTTTATAACCCGCCGAAAACTCCCTCTCATGGAGCTGCCCCTTTGTATCAACGTACTGCAGGACCGTACCATATCCCCCCGGTCCCTCAGGATTACCCCTAGCCGCCCCATCAGTAAAAATCTTAACAAACATAACTTACCTCTTTCACTAAACGTTCACAAAACTCTATTCGACAACATAGAATTTAGTCAAAATATATAAAAACGCAGCGTCTTGCAGCTTGCTGCACCTATGTACTGTATCTGCGATACAGTACATTGACGCGATTTTTATATATTTTGACTAAATTCGGACAGTTGTGAACACTTTTCGCAATTACCTAATTATCATACAGACGAATATTGCGCAAGCTCCGCTGCCATTTTATCCGCCTCTTTTACAATATCCTCCGAAAATCCCATCACTTCCAAAAGCTTAATCGCATTGCGCGTGTGCGCCCTTCCCTCCAAGAGATGGTACGAAAACAGCACATCGCCGTCCTTTACCTCCTCCTCGAAATGGAAATTGTCGTAGCTGTCCTCCAGCAGATGCGTAAGCTCTATGTCATGAGTCGCCGCAAAACAGTATATTCCCTTTTGCGCAAGCCGCTTTAAAATCTGCGCTGACGCCGCTATGCGCTCCACCGTATTCGTGCCGCGCAGCACCTCGTCAACAAAGCACAAAAGCGGATTTTCGCTCTCCAGCGCCGCCGCGTCCATTATGCGCTTTAACGCTTTTATTTCCACTATATAATAGCTCTCGCCGCCGTCAAGGTTGTCACGCAGCGCCATTGACGAGTAAATCCTGTAAAAATTGCCGTTGTATTCCCTCGCCGCGCAGGTATGGATTGTCTGCGCCAAAATTGCGTTTATAGCCATCATTTTCAAAAAAGTGGACTTGCCCGACGCGTTTGAGCCCGTGATAAGCATGCCCCTGCCCTGAGCAAAGCTGTTTAGTACGGGCTGTTTTATTACGGGGTGAAAGCCCTCCTTTATGATAAAAGGCTCTCTTTTCCCCTCTAAAAGCGAAGGCACACAGTAATGCGGCAGCGCGGCGCGAAAATAGCCTATCGAAATAACCGCGTCAAGATAACCTATCGCATCAGTTATGCCGTAAATTGCCTCGGCGTTGCCGCGCACCAGCTTTAGCATGCTGTTAAATTTTATCAGGTCAATGTGCGTGAGCATTTTTATATAGTCAAAAATCAGCTCGCCTATATTGCCCGTAGAACTGTTGAGCTTCATCACCATTCCCGAATTGCGCTCTATGGCTTTCAGCTTGGCGCGCCTTTCCTTCAGCAGCGAAATATAGTCGTTCATTTCGCTGTCATACTCTGCCGCAATAATGCCATCGGCGCATTTCATCATACGCATGATATAGGCGAAGCTTGCCACATATGGAGCCGCCTCGTTTTTTTCACGCATATACGTCACTATGTTGACGCACGCCACAGCTATCAAAAGCATAACGCCGACAGACGTGTTCAAAAAGATAAGCGCAAGCGATACTACAAGCAGCGCTATTCCCGCGTAATGCTTTAGATTAGAGCGTCTGCCAAGCTGTTCCAGATATTTCATGTAATCATAGAGCGAGTATTTTCCTGTCGTGCCGAGGTCATTCAGGCAGAGCATCGTGTCAAGCCTTTTTTCCTCATGCTCCATCATATAGCATATATGGCGCTCCATTTTTTCAAGGCGCTTGTCCTTGTCGGAAAGCAGCGGCTGCCGCAGCATTGCATAGAGATACTCCTCACCTGACGACGACTGCGCAAAATCCATCATGGAAAAAATGCTGTCCATGTTCAAATCGTTCCATGTGATGTCGTCAATGGCGTTTTGTCCCCTGAAACGGTCCGCCATCCTTTCAAGCCTGTCCTGATTAAACTCCTTATCCGCAAAGCTTCCAAAGCTTTTTCTCAAATGCTCCCTGTAATTTTTTCTCCTCTGCTTTTCCTCATAAGCCCCCCTTATCATAACGTAAAGAAAAATCAGAAAAACTGCCGAAAAAAATACGATTATTTCCATAATTAATATATATACCGCCTTTGATGTTATGATTAATCAGCCTTTATTAAACTCTGTCAAATTTCAAACCTCTGCCCTGGCGCCGTAATACGCGCTATTTTTTCCGCGTGCGCCTTGCCCTCATTTGTGACATACCTGTCAATATAGCTGTAGTCCTCCCACATATGCATTGGGAAAACACGCGCTGCGCCTACAGCCTCCATAAAATAGGACATTCCCATCCAGTATGTGTTTTCAAGGTGCGGATCAAGCGGCACAAATGCGCAGTCAATTTTCTCTCCGCGTATGGCGTCTATCTCCGCCTCATATTCACGCTTCATTTTCTCATTGTATTCACGGCTCTCCTCTGCCCTGCACCAGCAGTTCAAATCGCCCGCGTGATAGATTTTTGCGCCCTCGCAGTCTATCAGATAAGCCACGCCTGCGTCCGTGGAGCGCAGCGTGCGTATATGGATATCGTCAAAATCCATTTCCTGCCGTTTGTACAGGTTTGTGACGTAAGAATCCCTGTCTATGGTTATGCCGTTCCGTGCAAGATATTTTTCATTCAGTCTCAGCCCCGCGCCCAAAAAATAATGGACATTTTTGTATTTTGGCGCAAGGTTCAGTATTTTTACATTAAAATGGTCCGCGTGCTTATGCGAGGTAAAAAACAATATCTGCTTGTCTGCATCAAAATCAGGCAAATCCCCGTCGAGACAATAATCAAAGATTAAAACATGCCTTTCCAGCTCCACGCAAAAGCTGCTGTGCTTTATATATGTGACAATCATACGTGTGTCCTGCTTTCGTCAATAATACTGGAAATACTCATAAATTTGACGGTCCAAAACCACATGGCAGCATTTCCTCCAAAGTCATTTCGATATATTTTTCCTTTGAAATGGCTGTTATAATGCGAAAGCTCTTGGGATTGCAAAACTCCATCATCACCTGCCTGCACACGCCGCACGGATAAGAATATTCCGTGGGGGCGCCGTCGTATCCGCCCGCTATCGCTATCGCCTCAAACTCCCGCTCGCCCTCGCTTACCGCCTTAAAAAAAGCTGTCCTCTCCGCGCAGTTTGTCGGAGTATAGCTTGCGCTTTCAATGTTGCAGCCTGTGTAGACCTTGCCGTTTTTGGCAAGCAGCGCCGCACCGACCTTAAATTTTGAATATGGGGAATATGAAAATTCCCGCGCTTTAAGAGCTGTTTCTATTAATTCTTCGTTGCTCATTTTAATCCTTTCTGCCGTTCATGGACGACTAAGTACAAGCGTCTTTTTCTTTTAGCAAATTATAGCACAAACGAAAATATCAGGCAACTTAAAGAATAATATAAATCCGCCGTGGCTATAGCTTAAGACATTCCTTAAGTACAGGATAAACAGCCTGCGCCATTCTCATAAGCTCTATTCTGTATTCCTTGGATTGTATTAATGATTTTGCAACTCTCAAATCGCTTTCTGCGGCTTCCAATCGGTATTTCATCAAGTCTGTTTTATTTCCCTCATCATGCTGCTTCATACAGTTTAATCCCTTCTCTCTCAACATTTGCATAAAACGGATATGCCTTTAACCAATATCTGAAATGTTCCCGATATTTCGCAATTGGTTTAATATCCACATCATGATCCATATTAAAATCATAAGTCATATACGAAAGCTCGCGTCCAAAGTTTTTAATTTTCAGATCGTCTATATCTAGTAAAATCATAATATCAATGTCCGAATCCTCTCTATAATCTCCACGCGCATAAGAGCCATACAATATAACTGTCTTTAAATGAGAGCCATAGATTCCCTTTACTTTATTTACATATTGTTTCAACAAATCATCTACCCTGATCGACATACTATTATCCCTCCTGTTTTTTCATAGATTCATATAAAATTGACTTGTCTGCTCTCCAAATTATCTCTCCATCGTATATTCAAGAGTTGTGTAAAATTTGCCAAACAATCACCCGTTCAATATTTAACATTATACCACCCATATATGAAAAAATCTACTGTCCTCCACTTTCGCCAAAATCCTTTATTCAAGCCAATCATGGCTTATTTTTTGTTAAATTAACAAGCAGCTTAAAGAATGGCATTTAGCGCATCTTCTTCTGCTCCAAAGCAATACCAATCAATCGATTGGCATAATCTGCCAGAAACAGCGGGATATTTAGCACATCATCATCCAATTTCAAGTTATCCAATGAAAAACGTACACGAAGTTTGGCCTTATCAGGGAATAACTCCTTGAACTTCTTTAGGCTCTTGCTGGATGTATTGGTTTCGGATTTGACCTCAACAGGGAAAATATCATTTTCCCGTTGAATCAGAAAATCTACCTCATATGGAGGATTGGTTTGCGTCCAATAGCGGGGAGTCACTTCAAACTGCGTAATCAAGGTCTGCAGCACAAAATTCTCGGTCAATGCGCCCTTGAACTCAGTAAACAGTCGGTTGCCTTCCCCAAAAGCTGTAGGTGCCAGCTGCGCCAGACGGCGAAGTAGTCCCACATCTACAAGATAAATCTTAAAGGCTGACAAGTCATCGTAAGCCGCTATGGGAAGACCTGGAGCAGAGCTGCGGTAAATTTTATGCACCAGACGGGCATCTACCAGCCACTGCAAGGCATCCTCATACTCACGGGCTCTTGCCCCTTCCTTGACAACCTTATAGATAAACTTCTTGTTCTCCCGTGCCAGCTGTGACGGTACTGACTTCCAAATCATTGAAATTTTGGGGAACTCGCTGATGTTTGGATGCTTTGCAAAGTCACGCTCATAGGCGCCAATTATACTGGACAAAGCTTCCTGCATGGCTGCAACGTCACGGGCTTCCGTCCACATCAGCACGGATTCGGGCATACCACCAGTAACATAGTACATCTTCAATTTCTCATACAAAGGATTAAAGAACGCATCAGGAATTGGTTCGATAGTTTCTACGCTGTTCAGATAGGCAGCAAACTTTTCATCACCATTGGCAATCAAAAATTCGGAGAAGGTCATAGGGTCAATCTGCATGAAGTTGACCTTGCCCACTGGAAAAGATGAGGGCTTTGCCAAGGCGATACCTAAAAGCGAACCGGCGCAGGCGATATGGTATTGTGGTGCGTTTTCGCAGAAATACTTCATGGAGTTGATGACCTTCGGACAGTCCTGTACCTCGTCAAAAATAATCAGGGTCTTTTCGGGCAGAATTTTCTGACCGCTTGCCAACATCAGATTTTGAAGAATGCGGTCAACATCCTTGGTAGTTTCAAAGAACTGTTTGTATTCCTCGTTTTCATCAAAGTTAAAATAAGCAGTGTTTTCATAGTAACGCTTACCAAACTCCTTCAAAATCCATGTTTTGCCAACTTGCCGCACACCTTTCAGTATCAAAGGCTTGCGATACGGAGAATCCTTCCAGTCCAGCAGCTTTTTCAAAATAAATCGTTCCATATATTCACTCCTCACACTTCTATTAGAGTTTAGGCGTTTACAAAACTCCATTCGATAACGTAGAGTTTAGAAAACGTTTCACAATTACTTACTATTGGAGTTTTAATGTTTCGCAATTATATTTTTATTATATGCCGAAGACACAAAAAATACAACCTTATTCACATAATTATATGGATTTTACGGTTATATAATCACACTTTTATATTTATTAAAGGTTATACTCCATATAAAACAAACTAGAGTATGTTCCAAAAGATAAATATTTCCAACATACCACAAGCCTTAAAAATCAAGGAACGTTAGAACTTGAAATAGACAAATATATAAAAGTAAAAAGGCTACAGCTTAAATCCCAGCCATAGCCTTTCACCACATCTTAAATAATAATACAAACCATTCCCCCATTAGAATCATTAACAATCTTCTGCATAGTGTCCTGCAGCTTAATCTGACTCTCCTCGCCAATCATTGACACCTTGCCAGTAATGCCGTCATTTACAAGCTGCTCCACGGTCTTTCCAAAAATATTTGTTTCCCAGATTCCCTCTTTCTGCGTCTCCGCATTTGAAATATAATCGATCAAATCCTGCGCCTGCTGCTGCGTGCCGACAATCGGCGCAATCTCCGTCTCAATATTTGCCTTAATCATATGTATCGACGGGCTCTGCGCCTTGATTTTCACCCCATACTTATTTCCGTGCTTGATGAGTGTAGGCGTATCGAGCGCAATCTCCTCACGCTCTGGCGTAACCACGCCGTACCCCTTCTGCCTTGCGCTTTCGAGCGCGTTGAGGATTTTCTTATACTCCTTCTTCATCTTGGCAAGGCTTGACAATAGCTGCATAAGCTGATACTCTCCCGTAATGCTCTCGCCCGTCATAGAGCTGAGCAGCTCATAGTAATATTTCGTGTCCGCTTCCAAAAAATACGCCGCCGAGCCGTCCGCAATGTTCACATGGTCGTATTTGCACCGCTTTATGTACTCGCTGCCCGCTTCAATGTCCTGCTGCACATTCTTTTCCAGAATATCGCGCACAGTATGCACCTTATCCATGGTTTCGCGCAGTCTGCCGATAATCTCCTGCTTCATAGGCGAAGACACATCCATAATGTCAAGCCATTTAGGCGTGTAAAATTCAATAACCGAAACAGGGAACTCATACATCACTTGCTCAAGAATATTTGTAATGTCCTCACGCCTAAGCTGCTCAATGTTCATAGGCATCGCCTTGACTTGATAAAGCTTTTCTATCTCCTCCGCCGCCGCTGTTGCCTCCTCGCTGTAAGGCTTCATGGTATTTACAAGCACAATAAAGGGCTTGCCAAGCTTTTTCAGCTCCAGTATAGTCTGCTCCTCCGCAGACTTATACGCCGCGCGCGGTATCTCGCCAAAGCTTGCGTCTGTCGTCACCACTATGCCTATGGTGGAATGGTCATTGATTACCTTCCTCGTGCCTATTTCCGCAGCCTGCGTAAAGGGGATTTCCTCATTGAACCACGGCGTCTTTACCATACGCTCCGTGTCCTCCTCCATATGCCCCGCCGCGCCGTCAACCATATAGCCTACGCAGTCGATAAGACGCACCTTTACGTTTATGCCGTCGCTTATTTCTATCTGTGCGGCCTCTTTGGGTATGAATTTCGGCTCTGTCGTCGTTATTGTCCTGCCGCCGCTGCTCTGTGGAAGCTCATCCTGCGTCCTCGTTCTCTCGTGCTCGTCTTCAATATGCGGCAGAACCATCAAATCCATAAAACGCTTTATAAATGTGGATTTTCCCGTCCTGACAGGACCTACCACGCCCACATAAATCTCTCCGCCCGTGCGCCTGCTTATGTCCTTGTACAAATTATATTCCGAACCTGTATTAAGATTGCCCATATTTTCTTCTCCCTATGCTTGTTTTCAGTCCTAATCTAATTAAGCTTATGCAGCTTGGCGCAAAAAAAGAACCTCGCTTTTTAGAAGTGAAATATGCCTCAATCATGACATGCTTTTTTCCGTTGTTCTTTATCAAATTATGTATCACAATCTTGTCAATCAACTCATTTCAGTTTCCGGCGCAGATTGCTACATGGTTGTTGATTGCCTTACGGGAATTTTTCGCCTTTTTCCTCAATGCATTGTGATCTGTCACGCTTCCAGCTGGTTCATCCATCCACGACGCTTGAAAACGACGAGGGAGACAGCAAAGCGTATACCTTCCTCCATGGACAAAGTGAAGTAGACCATGGGGATGGACCAGTGAAATACAAAAGCTGTAAGAATCCCCAGAGGTACGCCGAAAAGCCATGTGCCCATCAGGTCGATGACCATGACGTATGTCGTTTTTCCGCCGCTGCGCAGGATGCCGCTTCCGATAATCATGTTCAACACCTTAAAAGGCATGACTGCGGCGTAAGCGGCGAGGATTTGTACCGTCAGTTCCCGGATGCTGGTTTCCACATTGAAAATGCGTACATACCATGGGCTTACAAAGAAAATCATTGCAGACAGCAGCAGGGAGCCCGCTAGACCGTAGAAAAGGAGCTTTTTCGCCTCCTTGTAGGCCGTCTCCCTGTCCCCGTCGCCAAGGCGCTTGCCGATGAGGATTGCCGCCGCTTGACTCAGACCGCACAAGGCACCGATTGCCAGAGACTGCACAGAGTTCGTCAGCGTCATGGCGGCGGTGGCGGCGGTGCCCAGATGTCCATAAATGCCCGCATACACGTTTTCGCCCAAAACCCACATAAATTCACTCACCAAAAGCGGAAACAGCATGGAGAGATATTGTTTCCATGCAAAGGAACCCGTCGGGGTGTTCTCCGCTCTCTCCCGGTATTTCAGATACATCACAAAGATAACCGCGAAATATACAAGCTGCGAGATCAGCGTGGCCAACGCCGCTCCCTTGACGCCCAGAGCCGGCGCGCCAAGCTTTCCGAAAATCAATATCCAGTTAAGTCCCGTGTTTACCGCTGACGACGCAATCCCTGCGTAGAGCGGAAGGGTCGCCTTCTCCATGCACCGCAAATAGGTGGACAGTATGGTGATTCCCGCCGCTGGGAGGAAGGTGCCGGAGACAATGGTGAGATACTGCCCCGCCGCGTCCACGGTCGCGCCGTCGTTGATATAAAGGCCCATGATTTTCTCCGGAATTGCAATGCCGCCAAAAGTAAACAGTGCAGCAAGAATGAGGCACACACGCAGATTGAGGACCATGCTCCGCCGTGTCTCGGCGGTATTTTTCTGGCCCATATACTGAGAGAGCATGATTCCCGCCACAGCGCCCACGGCGGAAACCACTACGTTGAATATCCCCGTAAATTTCCCTGCCAGTCCGACAGCGGCCACCTCCACGCCTCCAAGCTGACCAATCATGACCTGATCCACCACGCCGAAGGACGCTTGAAGCATGGATTGCAGCGCCACGGGAATGGCAAGCGCACATACCGTGCGCAAAAAAGACTGCTTTTTTAAACTCATCATTTCTCGTTCCATATCAACCTCCATAATTGTGAAAATTCCTCCATAAGCCCATTATAAGCCGATGGAGGAATTCTTTTCAAAACTTAAATCTGTAAGCTGTAACAAAAATGGAACGTAGTTTTCGTTGAAAATGACAATATAATGCAAAATCAATCCGTTTGGCAATTCCTTGTGCTGTCACGGATCACCAGGGATGTGGAGAGGGTAATGACCGGTTCCACTGGCTCACAGGCCCGCATTTTTGCGATAGCGTCCAGTGCCGTCATTGCACGTTTGGCATTGTCCTGACGAACGGAGGTAAGAGACGGATAAACCAAACCGCAAAGAGGCGTGTCGTCAAATCCGGCAATGGAGATTTCGCCCGGTATATCGACGCCGTTGCCTTGCAAAAAATGGATGAGGTCAACCGCATAGTAATCCGATACGGCAAAAACAGCCGTAAAGCTCCTGATCCCCGGCAGCTTCTCCCGGTAAAAGGCCATCCGCTCCGCCTTGGTCATCGGGATCATCATAAACTCCGCGCCGCTCCCGAAGCCTTCCCGAAAACCCTTCCAGCGTTCCAGGTCCATGTCAATATCATTGTCGGACAGGCACAGGGCGCGCCCGTGCCCGCAAAGGCGGAAATACTCGCCCACCTGAAATCCCCCGTGCCGATCGTTGATGTTTACGGCGCAAACACGTTCCGCTGTGACTCCGCAGGCATCATAGACCACAAAGGGTATGCGGACATTCTCCCGCAGGTGCCCGTAATCCGCACTGCAAAAGCCGATCAGCACCAGTCCCTCCAGGTTCCACATGGTGGCGAAGGAAACAATTTCGTCCAGGGCGTTCACAGCCCTCACCATCATCTGTAATCCGCGTCCGGTCGTTTCCGCACTGAGGGCGTTGAGCGCCGAGGCGATAAAGGCGTCCTCCAGAA
>CANQHZ010000032.1 GCA_947623805.1 uncultured Lachnospiraceae bacterium
ATGACTGTGGGTGAAAATATAAGGCGTATTCGTCAGGAACGTGGTCTTACGCAAAAGCAGCTTGGGGAATTAGTAGGCGCAAGCGAAGCATATATTCGTGCATATGAAAGCGGCAGAAGAAATCCTAAACCTTCATCTCTCGAAAAAATAGCAACCGCCTTGGCAGTCAATCCAGAAGTATTGGAAAACTCCGAATTTGACGGCATAAAGGCTATGCACAGACTTTTTCAGGTATTCCGCCAATATAGCGGGCATCTTTTTGAATGCCAAGATCCAGATGGTAATGATGTCGTTGGAATTTACTTTGACATGTTAAGCCTGATGCGCTCGTGGTTTGAACGCTATGAACAATATATGCAGGAAGTCGAGAAGTGTAATTCAATTAAAGATGTCAAAAAACGTGGTGAAGCGCTCTTGAAAGCAGAGGCAGATTTTAACCTTTGGATGGATATCTACCCAGAGTCAGAGCCTTGGAGACAGCGGCTTAATCTTCAAAAGACGCATGATGAGTTTATGGATAGGATTGGGTTGAATCCGAAAGATAGAGTGGAGGACGAAAAGTGAAAATTGGTAATAATATATACAAATTGATTTTCCTAGATACAAATGCATTAAGGGAAATTGTGACTGACACTAATTCAGCCGGCAAGGGATTTCTACAAAATTTTTTTATTAATACAACTGAATATGCTCCCTGTTTTTCTATTTATAACGTAATTGAACTTGTACCATACGGAGATATATTTGACCAGTTTATTGAGTTCTTTTCTGTCATACCTTGTATATTAACATTTCCAGTAAAATCTATTTTTCAAAAAGAATATGATTGTTATATTACAGGTAGTACATTTCAAATTGATAACAACATAGCCTACGCTTTTTCACCAATATCTTCTGATCAAAATCATGATTGTAAAAAATTTTTTGATAACATTTTGAATAACAAACCTTTAATTCAAACTATACATTCGGAACTTGACAATTTCCCTTCAATAGCAACAATCTGGAACAAGAAAAGGGAAAATGCTAAAAAACTATTAAAAACTCTGCAATTACCGTTAAACTTGATAGATGAAAAATTTTACAAATCTCAGGAAAAAGTGACTGTATTAAAAGATTTGCAGAATTTTAATATCCCTGTCACTTCTAATACCGATATATTTAATCTACCTGCTGCAAGAATGATGGAATATTCACATTTTTCACGAATTTATTTTACACAGAAAAAAATTATCCCTAATGATGTTATGGATATACAAATTAGTTGCATCGCGCCTTATGTAGATGCTGTTATCACTGAAAATTTCCAAGCTGATGTGTACAAAAAAGCTAAACGGTTAATACCGCAGCTAAAGAAATTGGAAATATACACTCTAAAAGATATAAGAACGAAATAAATTTTTGTACCCAAATCGTACCCACCGCCAATTTTAAAATCCCCGCAAGCCTTGATTTTTCAAGGTTTGCGAGGATTTACCCTCTCACTCAAACTCAATCGTCCCAGGCGGCTTACTAGTCAGATCATACATCACCCGATTAACCCCCCTGACCTCATTTATAATCCGACTCATCACCCTCTGCAGCACCTCAAGCGGCACCTCCGCCGCCTCCGCCGTCATAAAGTCCACCGTATTCACAGCCCTAAGCGCCACAGCATAATCATAAGTTCTCTCATCACCCATAACGCCCACCGACCTCATATTGGTCAGCGCCGCAAAATACTGCCCGATGCTCTTATCCAGCCCCGCCTTCGCAATCTCCTCTCTGTAAATCGCATCCGCGTCCTGCACAATCCTTACTTTTTCCGCAGTCACTTCCCCGATTATCCTTATACCAAGTCCCGGTCCCGGGAACGGCTGACGGAACACCAGCTTCTCCGGTATGCCAAGCTCCAGTCCCGCCTTTCTCACCTCGTCCTTGAAAAGATTGCGGAGCGGCTCGATAATCTCCTTGAAATCCACGCAGTCAGGCAGCCCTCCGACATTGTGGTGCGACTTAATCACAGCCGACTCGCCGCCAAGCCCGCTCTCCACCACGTCGGGATAAATTGTCCCCTGCACGAGGAAATCCACAGCGCCGATTTTCTTTGCCTCCTCCTCGAAAACGCGGATAAACTCCTCACCGATAATCTTGCGCTTGCGTTCAGGTTCAGTCACGCCCGCAAGCTTTGAATAAAACCTCTCTTGCGCGTTGACGCGGATGAAATTAAGCTCATACGGTCCATTCGGTCCGAAAACTTCCTCGACCTCATCACCCTCATTTTTGCGCAAGAGTCCATGGTCTACGAAAACGCACGTAAGCTGTCCGCCGATTGCCTTGGCAAGCATCACAGCCGCAACGGACGAATCCACGCCGCCCGAAAGCGCACAGAGTACCTTGCCGCCGCCTACCTTTTCGCGTATCTCCTTTATGGAATTTTCCACAAACGAATCCATTCTCCAAGTGCCCGCGCAGCCGCATATGCCTCGCACGAAATTGTATAGCATTTTGCTGCCCTCTTTTGTGTGAAGCACTTCTGGGTGAAACTGTATCGCGTATAGCTTCTTTGCGTCATTTTCAGCCGCCGCTACAGGACAGTCCGCTGTATGCGCGACTATTCTAAATCCGTCAGCAACCTTTGAAATATAGTCAAAATGGCTCATCCAGCAAATCGTGGTCTCAGACACATCTGCAAAAAGCGGCGAAGTCTTATCCACATAGACCTCTGTTTTCCCGTATTCGCGGACAGGCGCTTTTTCCACCTTTCCTCCAAGCACATGCGTCATAAGCTGTGCGCCGTAACACAATCCAAGCACGGGTATGCCCAAATCAAAAAGCTCACTCGTGTAAGTCGGCGAATCAGCCTCATAGCAGCTGTTCGGTCCGCCTGTCAAGATGATTCCCTTAGGGTTCATCGCCTTTATCTGCTCAATATCGGTCTTATACGAATATATCTCACAATAAACATTACATTCCCTGACGCGCCTTGCGACAAGCTGGTTGTACTGTCCCCCAAAATCAATAACTATTACCTTTTCCTGATTCATTCCTTAACTCTCCTATACATAATACTAACTGTTTCTTAATACTCATCTGCGCCATCATAAACGATATCCTCAAATCCATTATCAGTTTCTACTATTTTTCTAATCTCTCCTGTCAAAGTATCATATACCATAGCACCAGCTAAATCATACATATTCCATGACATTGCATTTTCGACATCTATAAGAACCGCAAATCTTTTTCCCTTTTCATATGCAATATTTTTTATGATTTCCTTATCTACCCATTCATATATACCCCGCCCAAAAATCAAATTTATATAACCCCTAACTGATACATTCTCTATGCCAATAACAGAATCATTATAATTTTCATTTATATACTCCGCAAGCATCAAATTTTCGTTTCTATAATCAGCCTGCCATATATATGTTTCATCAGTCATGTATGCCTTTAAATTAAGTACTCCCGCAATTACTGCCAATGACATAATAATTGCCATAACATATGTTTTTCTTTTACAAGTTTCTATTAGCTGTCTAGACAACTCACATACCAACAAAGATAGTAAAAAACCTGCTTTCATTCTGTCGTAAGTATAAGATATCGCATGCTCTTTCATCAATATATTTTCTATCAGAAAAAACAATAACAAAAACATTAATATACCCTTTTTCAATTCAATACTCTGTTTTTGTGCAATATTCCATATAATAAGCACAATCATCAACACCCATATATACAAAAAAGATTTTAAGTATCCTGAAAAAAGGTCTATTAAATGTGCAGAGTTGGCAATATTTCTTGCCATAAATCTACTCTTAAGCGTTGCCATAAAAATTTTTGCATCAACGCGCAACAAATAGTGAATTGTAAATAAGCCAAAGGATGATACTGTAATTAAACCTAGAATGATGGCATTTATAACCCCTCGTTTTATATTTCTCTTATACGCAATTATTATCTCAGCAAAAGCAAATCCGACATTTGCAACATAGCCTGTCCATTCAATATACGGATTAATCAATGCCAATATGTAAAATGCTATTCTAGCCGTCTTTGAATTTGTTTCCTTTAGATTATAAAATGCCATTACCTGTGCCAAAAGAGTAACCTGCATAATTGACTGATGCCAATACACAATTCCCATTCCATGTAGCAACTCAGGCGTAAGAACATATGTCACTACCCCCGCCACAGCCAAAAAATACTTATTAGGCAGCTTACTATATATTTGAATAATAAAAAGCGTCCATAATACTGCTGAAATAGCAAATAGTACAGTATTAAAAGCATAAAGAGATTTCTCACACACAGGCAAATTAAATATCTTCATAAATAACCATGGCGCAAAATACCCCGCTGGTGAAAATGATGTGTAATAGTAATTCCCTTTTTCATCAGGTATGGTTGCTCCCCAAGAAATGTTTTTGTCATTTTCATTTCCCAAACTTACTATTGGTAAAAATAAATGCTGTGTTATAGGCGTTTCATTGTATGCCTCTATAGTTAACAGTGTGTGCCATGTAGCATCCGAACATTTATAATTAATTTCTCCAGAGCGGTATTTTAGCGCTGATATTATTATAACAAAAACAGTTACAGTTATAATTATTATTTGCTTATTATACCCCCCCCCTGTATTTAAATGTTTTTTTATCACTTTCATTTGATTATCCACGCCCCTTTTATTGTAATTTATCTCTACTTTAATGCATCTTAAATTTGATTATATTACACAAAATCAGCCAAGACAACAATTATTCTCAATTTTTGACTTAAACCTTTACCAAACAACGGAAAACACGCCCTGCAAGTTTTTATTGTCATAAATAAAATTTTTTTATTTTTATAATAAACCTGCTTTAAACTCACATTATTATATGATATACTTTAAAAACATTCCGCTAAAATTTATAAAAACAGTAAAAACAGGAGAACCACTATGAAAAAAATTTTGTGTTACATATACGAGCAAATGGCTGATTTTGAGATTACGCTGCTGCTGCATCGGCTTCGCAATACTGGCGGCTATAATATTGTGTCAGTCTCAGAAAGCTGCCAGCCGCTCACGGCACAGTCCGGTCTCCATTACCACGCAGATAAGCCCATTAATGAAATCACAGATATAACAGAGTACGAAGCGCTTTTGATACCAGGCGGTCCTATAAATAACGAACAAAACTCCATATGTCCGATTATCAGGGAAATGCTGTCAGCCGAAAAGCTTGTCGGCGCTATCTGCTTTGCACCGCAGTTTTTAGGGCGTGCGGGCGTGCTTGAGCATTACAAATTTACTACCTCATGCTCTAAGGATAAGCTCTTGCAGCTTGGCGAGGCGGATCCCTTTAATTGGTCAAACTATGTAATGCAGCGCGTTGTATCAGACCGCAACCTCATTACCGCGCAGGGCTATGCATTTGTGGATTTTGCCAGTGCCGTCTGCAATCGGCTTAATGTTTTTGCAAACGCCGAACAGGAATATCAGCAGCTTGGCAGAATTAAAGAATAACGGGCTGCCGCGTTTGTCACGGCAACCCGCCAATTACCTATTCCTTCCTATTATAAAACGCCTCCACAGCCCGCGCAAAAAATTTCGAGAATCCTTCCCCATAAATTGCATCCATTTCAGCCTGAAGCTCCTTATTTTCGCCATACACCTTTGCAATTTCCAGCATCAGCCCGCTTACGTCTTCCATCTGATAAAGCTGTTTTGCGACAAAATCATACTCCCCGATAAGCTCCTTCACCGCAAAAGAATTTACCTCTGCATCCTCCGCCGTCATTTTCCGCGCTATTTTTTTATTGATTTCCCCAAGCCGTTTCTGGTACGCTGTCACGACATCAAGCCCCATGCCTTTCTGCCTTGTCTTATCCATAAACTCCTTTTTGCCCCCATACCACTCAACCAGCTTTGCAAACTCCTTCTGCACCTTCGCCGTGCCTGCATTTTTCAGGAAATTTTCCTTAAACGCCTCCATGCTTCCATAATAATCAACAAATACCTGCCTTTGTCCGTCGCTCATGCCTTCGACTATCGTGTCATACATCAAGCGGATTTCCGTTCCGTCAAATACCGTAAAGTCTATACTGTTTTCTCCTTTCAAAATATTGTCAATGCTTGCAATCAGCCGCTCCATGCGCTCCTTCTTTTCCACAAGCATCTTCCTCTGCATCTGCAGAATTTGGTTTCTGTCAAGCGCAGGATTTTCCAAAACCGCCTTGATTTCCTTTAGGGGAATGTCAAACTCACGGAAAAACAATATCTGCCGTAATGTTTCAAGTGCTTTATCGTCATAAAGCCTGTATCCCGCCTCACTCTTTGCCGTCGGGCAAAGCAGCCCGATTTCATCATAGTAATGAAGCGTGCGCACGCTGATACCCGTGAGCTTAGCGATTTCCTTTATAGTCCTCATTTGATTTTTCCCTCCTGCTATTTAAAAAGCTGTTCTTGACAAAACCAATATACGCTATAACGCAGCGTAAAGGTCAAAAGTTTTTTTGAAAAAATTTAACGCAAAAACGCGAAGTCCCTCAAAAACTCCGCGCAGACTTGCAAATCAATATAAAAAGCAGACACACAAAATTTATCTTTTAATTTTTCTTGCAATTTTTCTAAAATTATGATATATAATAATTAAAGAAGGACGTTCCTCTGCCCATATTGGCGGGGGGGCAACGTCCTTACTTTTTGTATCTCAATACTTTTTTCAGATTGTCTCCTGTCTTTATCAATATATCTATTTGTTCCATTCTCACACGTTTAAAACGACTGGAAAGTATTTTTTCCAAAGTCTCTATATCAACCTCGCCTACAAGCTCTAATATAACACCTCCTGGGTTCTCAATAATCTGTTTCGCTGCTGTCCGCAGTGCACTGTCAGCCGCCTTTGCAGAAGAAATACTTTTCAACTCCCACGCTTTCCCATTCCAAATATAATCAGGTGTTTTCTTTCCACAATCGGATGCCTCCTGCAAAAGGGTAATATCACCGCCTAATGTACTATATAGCCAAATTCCAATAGCTGTTTCTTTCCTATGATTTTTGATACTATATCCAGCTGAATATATAAATGTTCCTTTGTTTGGAGTTGCATTTTCCAAATAACATTCTGTCACATTTTGTATTTTCATGCTGTTAATTGTAACATCTGAAAATAATTTTTTCAATACTGATTTTTCGTTTCACCAATGCCTTTTCAAGCCTATCACTTCTGCCTTTTCAAGCCAAAAATCTAAAAACCTTAACTAATTCTCCATAATGCACATAAACAGCCAAAATAATATCAGGCATTTTACGACACATGTGTCATTTTACATCACCATAACCAATGTCCCTGCCGCAATCAGCACAGTACCGATAGCCGACTTCGGCGTAAAGCTCTCATGTAGAAATACAAACGCAAGTATCAGCGTGATAACCACGCTCAGCTTGTCAATCGGCACTACCTTTGAAACCTCGCCAAGCTGAATTGCGCGGTAATAGCACAGCCATGACGCGCCTGTCGCCAAGCCCGACAGTATCAGAAACGCCCAGCTTTTTTTGCTTATTTCCATTATGCCGCTCTGCGCGTTTGTCGCAAAGACTATCGCCCAAGCCATTATCAGCACCACAAACGTGCGGATTGCCGTCGCCAGATTGGAATTTACGCCCTCAATGCCGATTTTTGCAAGTATCGACGTAAGTGCCGCGAACACAGCGGACAAAAAAGCAAGTAACATCCACATATTTTTACCCCATTTCATTTAAATAATTCATTATTGACTGCCTAAATTGCAGCATACTGACCTATATACATTATTATAATCTATTAATGCTATTTTAAACCTCACTCTGCGGATTGTCTATTATATTCTATAAAAAACACAAATCCCTTGCAATTCACCCTCAAAAGTGTATATAATAAATGCAAGTAAACAACCGGGAGCTTGTATACAGGCTGAGAGGGAGGTGTGGCCTCCGACCGATAACCTGATTTGGATAATGCCAACGTAGGGATTGTAGTTAATGCTTTGTATTTTGCAAAGGCCTCCCTTATCAGGAGGCTTTTATTCTTTTTTCTTAAAACTAAACAAATAAAGGAATAACCATGTTTGGAAATTTTTTAAAAAACCTGACAGACCGCAAGCCGCTAATCCACAGCATAACAAACTATGTCACAGCAAACGACTGCGCAAATATCCTCCTCGCCTGCGGCGCATCGCCCATCATGGCAGACGATGTAAACGAGGCGGCAGAAATCACAAGTATTTGCGACGGCTTAAATCTCAGCCTTGGCACATTAAGCAGCCGCGTAATTCCGTCAATGCTCGCCGCGGGTGCACGCGCAAACAGCCTTGGACACCCTATAGTGCTTGACGCAGTCGGCATAGGTGCCTCCCATTTCAGGCTTGATACAGCGTCACAGCTCATAAGCAAAATAAAATTTTCCATAATAAAGGGAAATATCTCAGAAATAAAATCGCTCGCTATAGTACTGGGGCTTTCAGCAGAGATTGATAACAATATTAACAATTCGACACAGTCTGACAGACACAAAGAAATCCCTCTGCCTTCAAGCGGCGTTGACGCCGATGCAGGCGATACCGTGACACGCGAACAGCTTGACGGCACTGTCCGTTTCATAAAGCATTGTGCCCAAAAAGCACAGACAATAGTCGCCGCGACAGGCGCAATCGACATTATATCCGACGGGCACACAGCTTTTTGCATTTACAACGGCAACCCTATGATGAGCCGCGTCACAGGCACAGGCTGCCAGCTTTCGGCAATGACCGCCGCATACGCCGCCGCAAATCCGGACGATATACTTACCGCCGCCACTGCCGCCGCCGCCGCAATGGGAGCCTGCGGCGAGATAGCATTTGAACGGCTGAACACCCAAGACGGTAGCGCCACCTATCGCAATTATATAATTGACGCCGTTTACAGACTTACCCCCGACGAGCTTGAAAGGAGAGCCAAATATGAAATTAGATAAGCGCACAATGCTCCTCTATGCAATCACAGACCGCGCATGGCTAAACGGCAGAACGCTTTACGAACAGGTCGATGAGGCTTTGAAAGGCGGCATAACCTGCCTGCAGCTTCGCGAAAAAAGTCTCGACTACGACCACTTTCTCGCCGAGGCCATTGAAATCAGAAAGCTATGCAAAAATTACAATGTCCCATTCATCATAAACGACAATATCGACATCGCGCTTAAATGCGACGCCGACGGTGTCCACATCGGACAACACGACACAGATGCAAGACAAGCTCGCGCATTAATCGGCAAGGACAAAATCCTTGGTGTCACAGCAAAGACGGTATCACAGGCAAGAAAAGCCGCCGAAGACGGAGCAGACTATCTCGGCACAGGCGCAGTCTTTTCCACCTCCACCAAGCCGGACGCAATCGGCATATCACGCGATACCCTAAAAAGCATATGCCAAAGCGTAAACCTCCCCATAGTGGCAATCGGTGGCATAAACAGTGAAAACATCTTGCAGCTTACAGGCAGTGGCGTTGACGGCGTGGCGCTTGTTTCCGCAATCTTCTCCGCTGAAAATATCACAGAGGAATGTCACAAACTCAGGCAGCTATCCGAAAAAATGGTTGGACAGCAGGGTAAATGAAAGGAGAATTTCACATTGAACACAGCACTGACTATCGCAGGCAGCGACTCAAGCGGCGGAGCAGGTATACAGGCCGACATAAAGACAATGACTATGAACGGCGTGTACGCCATGAGCGCCATTACGGCACTGACAGCGCAAAACACCACAGGAGTACGCGGCATATTCGACGTCTCCCCTCAATTTTTGGCACAGCAGCTTGACGCCGTATTTGAGGACATTTTCCCCGATGCCGTAAAAATCGGTATGGTTTCATCAGCAGAGCTTATAGAAACAATCGCCGCCAAACTAAAAAAATACAATGCCAAAAATATCGTAATAGACCCCGTCATGATTGCCACGAGCGGTTCGCGTCTTATACAGGAGGAGGCCGTTTGCGCCCTCGCAGACAACCTGCTGCCGTTAGCCGACCTCATAACGCCAAACATTCCCGAGGCAGAAATATTGTGCGGCAAAACCATTCGAGATAAAAATGACATGCTGTACTGCTCAGAGCTTATCGGCAATACCTACGGCTGCGCCGTGCTGTTAAAAGGCGGCCACAGCATAAATGACGCCAACGACCTTCTCTACGCAGACGGCAGACATCGCTGGTTTGAGGGAAAAAGAATTGACAACCCAAACACCCACGGCACAGGCTGCACACTATCAAGCGCCATAGCCTCAAACCTTGCCAAAGGCTTTAATCTCGAGGACGCCATAAAGAGGGCAAAAGAATATATTTCAGGCGCCTTATCCGCAATGCTCGACTTAGGCATAGGAGCAGGTCCCATGAAACATTGCTTTAACCTTGACGGATATTTCTCCGATATGCCAAATTAAAATGTTTCACAATCACCTATTTACACGTATAAACAAACGGAGGTTTAAATCAATATGAGAAACTACACAACACAAATGGACGCCGCAAAGCAGGGTATCATCACCCCTGAGATGAAAGCAGTAGCCAAAAAAGAATACCGCACAGAAGATGAGATACGTAATCTTGTCGCCAAAGGACAGGTCGCCATCTGCGCAAACCGCCTGCATACGTGCCTTGAGCCAAACGGCGTAGGCTCCATGCTGCGCACCAAGATAAACGTAAATCTTGGCGTATCAAGAGACTGCAAAGACTACGACATTGAGTTGGAGAAAGTCATGGCAGCCGTCAATATGGGCGCTGAGGCAATCATGGACCTCTCATCACACGGCGACACTCAGCCCTTTAGAAAAATGCTGACAAGCAAGTGTCCTGCTATGATAGGCACTGTTCCCGTATACGACAGCGTCATTCACTATCAACGCGACCTATCCACACTCACGGCTAAGGATTTTATAGATGTAGTCAGGCTTCACGCTGAGGACGGCGTGGATTTTGTGACACTCCACTGCGGCATCACGCGCAAGACTATCGAGCAGATTAAACAGCACAAGCGCAAAATGAACATCGTATCGCGCGGCGGCTCCCTTGTGTTTGCATGGATGAGCATGACAGGCGAGGAAAATCCGTTTTACGAATATTTTGACGAAATCCTTGAAATCTGCCGCGAATATGATGTGACCATCTCTCTCGGCGACGCATGCCGCCCCGGGTGCCTTGCCGACGCAAGCGATGTGTGCCAGATTGAGGAGCTTGTCCGACTTGGCGAGCTCACAAAGCGCGCTTGGGAAAAAGACGTGCAGGTCATGATTGAGGGCCCCGGTCATATGCCGCTTGACCAAATTGAGGCAAATATGAAAATGCAGCAGACTATCTGCATGGGAGCTCCTTTCTACGTGTTAGGCCCGCTTGTCACAGATATTGCCCCGGGCTATGACCACATCACTTCCGCAATCGGTGGAGCTATCGCGGCGTCGGCAGGCGCAGCGTTTTTGTGCTATGTCACTCCCGCCGAACACCTTGCGCTCCCGAATGTTGACGACGTAAAGCAGGGAATAATCGCATCTAAAATCGCGGCACATGCGGCTGATATCGCAAAGCACATACCGCACGCGCGCGATATAGATGACAAAATGGCGGATGCCCGACGCAACTTTGACTGGGAAACACAATGGGAATGTGCCATAGACCCCGAGACCGCCAAACAAATACGCGAGGACAGAAAGCCTGAAATTGAAGAAAGCTGCTCTATGTGCGGTAAATTCTGCGCTGTCAGAAGTATGAACAAGGCTCTCAATGGAGAATATATAGACATTCTGTAAAGCCAAATACAAAGCATAAAAATAAATTTGTCATCTCAGTCAGTTGTCATCGGAAATACAGAAATAAAAGACTGTCGCACAAAGCATCAACTACTATACATTGTAGATTGTCTGCTCTTGTCCGACAGTCTTTTACTGCTAAAAACTATTATCTCGCACTATTGCCCATATTTTTCATGGCAATTTTTTATTTTAATTAATGACCGCATTATGCACTACTAAATATGTCCCGTTATTCTGCGGCACGGCTCTGGCTGTAATATTGCAGCTTCGCTTATGCTTTTCCACCAGATAGCGCTCTATAAAGCCCTCCTGAACATCTCCGTCCTCGTATGCATCATAGATATCTTCCCAAAAATCCTCTCCCGACACAACCACGCCAAAGCTTATATTACTGTTGTCACTCTCCATCATAGCCTCAAAGCAAGCGATATAATAGTCGTCAAGATTGGCAATGTAATTCCCATCATCACCCCAGCGCACTGTTTCTACAGTAATCGAAAGCCCGTCGTCTTCTTCGGTCTGACTACTTGTGCTTGTGTCATCTCTGCCGGAGGCAGCATTGTTAGTCGTTGTTGTGTTGTTAGTTGTCGTACCTTGAGATGACGTACTGCCTGTTGTATTGCTGCCTGTTGTACCGCTGCTTGGATTATTTACGGTAGTACCTGTAATAACCGTATCTGCCGGCGGATTTACCTCAAGCCCGCTGTATTTATTTCCGTTGCACGGCGGCAAATACACTGAAAGGTCAGTCCGCATATGGTCCGTCGCATAATCGGCATCTGAACAGTTAAAATAATCATAGGTATTTGGAGATGTATCGTCCCATGTGCTGTCCACGTTATAGTAACCGTCATCAAGCTTAACTATATTCCACGCATGATTTTCGCCCGCATATCCCGTCACATAATAGCACGGAATGTCAAGCTGCTGCATAAGATACTGGAATGCCCTCGCATATCCTGCACATACAGTTCTCCCATACACAAGCGCGCTGTAAGCGCTTTGGTTTATCGGCGCATTTGCATCATAGCGAACCTTGCCGATAAGTTCATTATGTACTTTTTTCTCCTTATCATAATCCGTGTAAAGTCCATACGTTTCGTCAGTTATAAGCTTAGCCGCCGCCACAAACTGCGCCTTTGAGCTGTCTATATCAGTCGCCGTGAGATTAAACACAAGTGTAATCTCCGCTATCTGCCCTTTGGGGGAATGCTTATATTTATATGCCGTGTCAACCCAAAACAATTCAGGGTGGTCATTTACAACCGCTGTAAACGCATTCTTCAAATCAACGGAATTTATATACTCCGCGCCCGAGGGTTTTATCGGCGCGAAATTTTTAATCAACGCATCCGCATTTGCATATATCTGCTTATACAGCTCCTTTTGCGGATTTTCAAGCATTTCATAATACGGATATATTTCTCCGTCAAATGTAAGTTTTGCACCGGTTTTTCCCACACTTAATGTCGAAAGTATATCATCCGCTTTAGTCTGAGTAATCTCCGTGGCAGTCGCCTTTACCGGAATGTATCCGTTTAACGCCGCTACCTTGTCCGGTATATAAAGCGTTTTTGTATCATCATTTGCAGGTTCCTCAGCCGCTGGCAGCTCCCCCGATGTAACCGTTATTTCTGCAATACCTAAAGCAGCATCAGGTGCCTGAACTGCCTTTACGTCGGCTTTTGCATTGTCTGTCCCCGACCCGCCTCCTATTTTGCTTGATAAATCAGGCATATAATGGCACAAAGCAATAAAAAGAAGTATAATCGCCAATATGCCGCCTATTCCATATATCAGTTTTTCTACTATCCGCATACTGGTCCCTCCTCAACTTAATATGACCTGCCCCAATAAACCATCTTTTTAGCTGCTTTGCCACAGCACACACACTTGTCGCTTATCTGTTCCTGCTCAAACGGCATACAACGGCTCGTCGCCGAAAGCTCATCTTTTATCTTGTCCTCACATTCCTGATTGCCGCACCACATCGCCTTTACAAATCCCGGCTTATTATTTATGGTATCGCAAAACTCCTCCCAATTCTCCGCCGTATAAGTATGGCTCTCCAGATGAGCTTTCGCCGCCTCATACATATCACGCTGAATTGTATCGAGAAGTTCGGCAGCCTTTGCCTCTATGTCCGAAAGCGCCACTTCCGTCTTTTCCCTCGTGTCTCGGCGCACAAAAATACATTTGCCGTTCTCTATATCTTTAGGACCTATCTCTATTCTGAAAGGCACGCCCCGCATCTCGCACTCGCTGAATTTCCATCCCGGGCTTTTATCAGAGTCATCTACTTTTACCCTAAAGCCCTTTTCAATAAGACGGTCTCTAAGCTCATATGCCTTGTCAAGCACACCCTCTTTTCTCTGCTGTATAGGCACCACCATTATCTGCACGGGCGCTACCTTTGGAGGCAGCTTTAAGCCCGAGTCATCGCCATGTACCATTATCACGGCGCCGATTAAGCGCGTAGTCATACCCCATGAAGTCTGGTGTACATATTTAAGCGTGTTATCCTTGTCCGTGTACTGTATGCCAAACGCTTTCGCAAAGCCATCTCCGAAGTTGTGGCTTGTACCCGACTGCAGCGCCTTTCCGTCATGCATAAGCGCCTCTACCGTGTAAGTCGCCTCCGCGCCGGCGAATTTTTCCTTGTCCGTCTTCTGCCCTTTCACTACGGGAATGGCGAGTACGTCCTTAAGAAAATCAGCGTACACATTGAGCATCAAAATCGTGCGCTCCTCAGCCTCCTTAGCCGTGGCATGCGCCGTATGTCCCTCCTGCCACAAAAATTCACGGCTCCTCAAAAACGGACGCGTAGTCTTTTCCCAGCGCACTACCGAGCACCACTGGTTATAAAGCTTTGGCAAGTCCCTGTATGACTGTATCTCATTCGCATAAAAATCACAGAAAAGCGTCTCCGACGTAGGGCGCACGCACATTCTCTCCTGCAGCGGCTCAAGCCCGCCATGCGTCACCCACGCGACCTCGGGCGCAAAGCCCTCAACATGGTCTTTTTCTTTCTGCAAAAGGCTTTCCGGTATGAACATAGGCATATATACATTCTCAACGCCCGTCTTTTTAAAAGCGCTGTCAAGCTGACTTTGTATCTGCTCCCATATAGCATAGCCCGCCGGCTTGATTATCATACAGCCCTTTACGCTCGAATAATCGCAAAGCTCTGCCTTTTTTACAACATCGGTATACCACTGCGCAAAATCCTCGTCCATGGAGGTAATCGCCTCAACAAGTTTCTTATCGTTAGCCATGTCAGTTTCCTTCCTTTATATCAACTTTATATTAATTTCTATTATTTTAACGTATCTCCTATATCATTCCGCAATATCGTGTCCGGACAGGATACGCTTTATCTCTGCCTTTATATATGTAGGTTTGTACGGCCGCACTATAAAGCCAGCGGCTCCCGCTTTACGACATCTTGCCATAACGCCGCGGTCGTTGCTTTCCACCACAAACAGTATCGGCACGCTGCCACCCAATATATCATTTATCTTTTCAGCCGTTTCTATACCGCTCATCTCAGGCATGTCCATGTCGAGTATAATCAAGTCAGGCTCAGTCTGCCGTTTGAGCTGCAAAATTGCCTGCCTCGGCGATGTCACCAAATCAAGAAAATAATTATTCTGCAAAAATCCTCTCAACGCATGCAGATTGATAAGCATATCATCTATTATCATTATACGGTATTTTTTGTACGGCACAATCATTTTTTTGCGTTCTTCCTCGGCAATTGAAGGGTCCATCACATCTTCATTTGTGCCGTGAAGTATTGTGATATTATAATTAGCAGAATCCTGCAGGTCAAGCATAGCCGTGTCCATAAGTCTAAGCAACGGTCTTAGATTGCGCTTACCCGAATTTTCAACAATAATAGCATCTCTACCGTCAGAAAGCCTTACCTGAGTACCCTTTGGATAAAAAGGCACATACAAAAGCAGCACCTCCACCACTTTCGGGTCAAACATAATGCCGCCCGCTCCCATAAGATACTCGCAAGCCTCATACGGCGAATACGGCGCCTTGTATGGCCGCCTTGAAACAAGCGCGTCATATACATCTGCCACATGGAGTATCTTCGTGAAAATAGTCATGTTTTCAGACTCTATGCCGTCAGGATATCCGCTGCCGTCAACATTTTCATGGTGATAAAGCACAGCCGCCTTGACCTGCGCCGAAATATCCCACCGCTCCTTGATAATCTCATACGAAAGTGTAGAGTGTGTCTTCATCACTTCATACTCATCCGGGGTAAGCCTGCCTTTTTTGTTGAGTATCTCCTGCGGTATGACAAGCTTTCCAAGGTCGTGCAAAAGCCCCGCCATAACAAGCTGTTCAAGCGCCTCGTCGTTTAAATTCATGCCAAAGCCTATGATACACGAAAGCACAGCCACATTTACCGAATGGGCATAAGTATAGCCGTCAAAGCTGCGCAAATCCGTCAGGTCAAGCGAAAGCACCCCTTTGTTTAAAACCTGATTGACTATCTGCTTTGCCACACCCTTACATTTGTCAATATTGCTTTCCCGCACGCTGACAAGCCCCTCATTCCTAAGCTCAGGAGAAATAATAGGCTGTATGTCTATATCATCTGAAAGCTCATCCGTTATGTATACGCCGTCAAAGCCATATTCGTTAAGTCTTTTTATATAAAAATCCGTAAGAATACTCCCGCTGCATATAAGGGTATGTCCTGCCGAGTCATACATATTATAGGCAAGCTGCATACCCGACTGCGCGTTTTCTATTTTTACATAGCGCATTTATATTCCTTTCTTCTTCATATGTACTTGTGCCAAAGCAAATACTCTCTATCGTTTATCGAAAGACGCAATTTGCCTCTTAATAAATATATTATCATATATTATCTGAAAAATAAATGCCAAATAAAAATTAAGTACAATCTTAGCGCTTCGGGATTTTTGCCGCCATTACGCAAAATTCCACGGAAACCAAGCTTTAATCGGTTTCCGTGGAAGCTTAAAATACTTTAATTTTATTATTATGCTGCCTGAAGATACTTCTCAACCGACGCAAGCTTTACACAGAGCACAAATACCTCGCACGCCTTTTTAAGCTCATCAGGTGTAGGAAGTGTGGGAGCGATACGTATGCTTGTGTCTTTTTCGTCTTTTTTGTACGGATATGTAGAGCCCGCCGGCGTCATCACCACGCCCACACCCTTGCAGAGCTCCACTACGCGCTTTGCGCATCCCTCTATGGTGTCAAACGCGATAAAGTACCCGCCAAGCGGCTTTATCCAGCTTCCTATTTCAAGCCCGCCAAGCTCCTCCTCCAGACAGTCCAATACCGCCTCAAACTTAGGTCTTAAAATCGCCGCGTGCTTTTTCATATGCTCATGCACGCCCTGCGCATTTTTGAAAAACAGCACATGGCGCATCTGGTTAAGCTTATCATGCCCAATTGTCTGAATAGTCATCTGCTTCTTGACCTCGGCAAGATTTGCCGGCGATGATATAAGAGCCGCCACGCCCGCGCCCGCAAATGTCACCTTCGCCGTCGAGCACAGCTCATAATAAATATCAGGGTTGCCCGCTTTCTCGCACTCCGTCACGATATTGAGGATTTCGCCCTTGTTATCGGGATAGAGATGATGGAAAGCATACGCGTTGTCCCAGAAAATCCTGAAATCAGGGGCAGCAGGCTTTAAGTTTGCAAAACGCCTTACTACCTCGTCAGAATACACAACGCCCGCGGGATTTGTGTACTTGGGCACATTCCAAATGCCCTTTACTTTCGGGTCATTGTTTACGTATTTCTCTACCATATCCATATCAGGACCGTTCTCGTCCATCGGAATGTTTATCATCTCTATGCCAAAGCTCTCCGTAATGGCAAAATGCCTGTCATATCCGGGCACGGGGCAGAGGAATTTGATGCCCTCCTGCTTAATCCATGGCTCATTGCCACCGATGCCATGCACCATAGCCCTCGCCACCAAATCATACATAATGTTAAGGCTTGAATTGCCGCCCACCATTACATGGTCCGTCGGGCACTCCATAAGCTCCGCAAAAAGCTCCTTTGCCTCCTTTATGCCGTCAAGCACGCCATAGTTTCTAAGGTCCATACCGTCGCTGCCCTTAAAGCTTGAATGGCTGTTCAATACATCAAGCATGGGCGATGAAAGGTCAAGCTGCTCTACGCTCGGCTTTCCGCGGGACATATCAAGCTTAATCCCCATTTCTTTCATTTTTTCATACTGCGCTTTCAGCTCTGTCTGCAGCGCGCTAAGTTCTTCCTTGCTCATTTCCTTGTAGGCTTTTTTCATAATGACTCCTCCATTCGTGTCGCTCCTCTGAAATTCGGGCGGGGGCGCAAAATTCTTTCTTACATACTATATAACACGCAATCGCCCTCTGTCAATAACTTGTATACAAGTATATCGCATATTTTTATTTTTTTGCCATTGTCTGCGGGAAAGCTTCGTGGTATTTAGGCACGAATATTTCGCGCCCAAGCTCTACAAGTATCAGCAGAGTGACAGGTCACAGCACTACGCCGCCCAAGCCGTAGAATTTTACGCTGGCTTTCCACGTTGCTTTTCCACGTTGCAAAAAATTTTAACTTCCACCACTTTCCGAACTACACAGTCAAAAGAAAAACTGCCCGCAATACAGTCCTGCAAAAAGGAGACTATATTGCGGGCAGCCAAAGCCTTGATTTTTATACGCCTGAATACGCCGCAAATCCGGCATCAATCGGAAGCACTACCCCTGTAATCGCGCTTGCCGCCTTATCATCGCACAGGAAGAACACTCCGCCCAACAGCTCCTCGCTGTCCACAAAGCGTCCCATCGGCGTGCCGCTCAAAATCTTGTGAGAGCGTGCCGTCGGCGTACCGTCCTCATTGAACAACAGCGCCCGATTTTGGTTTGAAACAAGAAATCCAGGTGCAATCGCATTACAGCGGATTCCGGTTCCCGCAAAATGCGTCGCCAGCCACTGCGTAAAATTGGAAACTCCAGCCTTCGCCGCCGAATACGCGGGAATCTTAGTCAGCGGAATATAGGCGTTCATCGAAGAAATATTTAAGATTGTCCCCGACTTTCTCTCTACCATATCCTTTGCAAATACCTGCGTCGGGATCAACGTTCCTTGAAAATTCAGCTTAAACACAAAATCGACTCCAGCCGTGTCCAAATCAAAGAAGGTTTTCTGCCCCTCTGATGCTTCATGCTGATACTCATTGTCAGTTGTAGCCCTGGGGTTATTTCCTCCCGCGCCGTTAATCAAAATATCGCATGGTCCCAAATCCTTCAAAATTTTTGCATGGACTTCCTCCAGCGCCTCATGCTCCAGCACGTTCGCCTTATATCCCTCACAGATATAACCATCTGCCTTACATTCCTCCGAGAGTTTCCCGACCCTATCCTCGTTTAAGTCCAGCGCCGCCACCTTTGCTCCCGCTTGGGCGAATGCTTTTGCCATCGTGCCGCACAGTACGCCGCCTGCGCCGGTAATCACAACTACTTTTCCAGTAAAGTCAATATTTAACGGCAAATCCATTTTCATTTTAACCCTCTCTTTTCAAACCTGTTTTGGATTACAAATGTTCTTATTTTCCAACGCTGCCTTCCGTCTTTTCCAGCATATCCCAACATCCCCACAGATACATGATTCCAAGCGCGCGGTCATAGAGTCCGTAGCCGGGTCTGCACTGCTCGCCCCAGATATGCCGCCCGTGATCTGGCCGTACATATCCGGTATATCCGCAATCATGGTACGCTTTCATAATCTCCAAAATTCCAGTATCTCCGTCACAATCGCGGTGAGACGCCTCTGTAAAATCCCCATTTGGATAGTGACGGACATTCCGAATATGGGCAAATGCAATCCGACTGCAGTAAGCGCGGACAATCTCTGCTACATTATTTTGGGAATTCGCGCCCAAGGAGCCTGAACACAGACATAAGCAGTTATATTCATCATCTACCATTTTAAGAAAACGGCCAATTGACTCCTTATCACATAACAGTCGGGGGAGTCCAAAAATATCCCATGGCGGATCATCCGGGTGAATCGCCATTTTTATCCCTGTTTCATGACAGGTAGGCATAAGCGCTTCCAGAAAATACTTCAGGTTTTCCCACAGCTTTTCCTTCGTCACAGGACGGTAAGCTTCAAAAAGTTCATCCAGCTTTGCCATACGCTCAGGTTCCCAGCCTGGAAACGTCATTCCATGCAGGTTGTTTAGAATATAATCCGCCATCTCTTTATAGTCGTCGTGTATTCGGTTTTTTTCATAAAACAGCGCAGTGGAACCGTCCTCCAGCGGGTGAAATAAATCTGTCCTTGTCCAGTCGAAAATCGGCATAAAATTATAAGTTACGACCTTAACGCCAAACTTCGCAAGGTTGCGGAGCGTAGTTTTATAATTTTCAATATACTGGTCACGTGTGGGAAGCCCGATCTTGATATCGTCATGCACATTGACGCTCTCAACCACATCCATGTTGAATCCCGCGCCTTCAATCTGACGGCGGACTTCCTCAATCTCATCTGTCTCCCATACCTCTCCGGGCTGTTTATTGTGCAAGGCCCACACAAGGCCAGTCACTCCCGGAATCTGCCTGATCATTTCGGGCATGATACTGTCATTTCCCTCGCCATACCATCGAAACGTCATCTGCATATGCATCGCCTCCTATACCTTGTCTATTTTAACCAGCTGCGAATTTATGCTCTCCAAAAATCCTTCTGGCGCCATCGAACCTGCCATTTCCATCATTTTTTCAAGGGACATCGACTTCATCATGTCCCACATGCCCTCTCCTGGCACAAGCTTCATATTCATTGTCAGATTAATCGCCTACCAGCTTAAACCAGTTGGCAACGCCTTCAGCGCGCTCATTCACCTCCAGCAGCACATAAATGGAAGGCTCCTTCTCG
This sequence comes from uncultured Lachnospiraceae bacterium, assembly GCA_947623805.1. Lineage (GTDB taxonomy): Bacteria > Bacillota > Clostridia > Lachnospirales > Lachnospiraceae > COE1. The sequence goes on from CANQHZ010000032.1 coordinate 20,725, forward strand.
ACCTTTTCCAGCGTGATACTGTCTTTTACGCCGCCTGCCTGCGCAAGCACAGTGTTAAAACCGTCCTTTAATGACACATGACAGTCAAATGTAAACCAGCCAAATTCCGCCTCGCCGTCAGGAACATGCTCCCACAGTGGTAGATATGGATTGGCTGATTTGAGACGTTCTTTTTAATAAATAATATCAAAATTCCGTACTTACTACAAGTATTTTAAAACACAATTCGTTCATATTCGTCCATACCGCCGTACGCGAAAAGCTCTTTTTCGTGGATAAAGTTTTCCGAAATTCCAAAATCAGGCTAAGTGAGCGTAATAAAATTTATTATATTCATTTTTGTAATTCTTCTTGTGCTTCCACTACCCTTTCATATATAATACATATTAGGTAATTGTGAAATGTGTTCTAAACTGCCCGAATTTAGTCAAATAGAATTTTGCAAACGTCTAATAACATATATTATCGGGCGCCGCTCTTTGCGCCGTAATTTCGATTATAAGAAGCGCTTTTTGCTTCTTATTAATAAAATATAATGCAGATTTCTTTTGCAAATCCACACCAAAACCACAATCAGGAGGATATTTTAATGCCAAAAAGAACAGATATCAAAAAAGTGCTCATCATAGGCTCAGGCCCTATCGTTATCGGGCAGGCGTGCGAGTTTGACTACTCGGGCACGCAGGCGTGCAAGGCGCTTCGCAGGCTCGGATATGAAATCGTGCTTGTAAACTCCAATCCCGCCACGATTATGACCGATCCCGAAATAGCCGACGTCACCTATATCGAGCCTTTAAACGTGCAGCGCCTTGAAAAAATCATCGCAAAAGAGCGTCCCGACGCGCTGCTGCCAAACCTTGGCGGTCAGTCAGGGCTCAACCTCTGCGCCGAGTTAAATAAGGCGGGAATTTTGGACAAATACAATGTAAAGGTAATCGGCGTACAGGTAGACGCCATCGAACGCGGCGAGGACCGCATTGAATTTAAAAATGCCATGAACGCGCTCGGCATTGAGATGGCGCGCAGCGAGGTTGCGTACAGCGTTGACGAGGCATTGAAAATCGCCGATACCCTCGGCTATCCCGTAGTGCTGCGCCCCGCGTACACTATGGGCGGCGCAGGCGGCGGGCTTGTGTACAACCGCGAGGAGCTAAAGACAGTCTGCGCAAGAGGCCTGCAGGCAAGCCTTGTCGGTCAGGTGCTGGTCGAGGAATCAGTGCTTGGCTGGGAGGAGCTTGAGCTTGAGGTAGTGCGCGATGCCGACAACAATATGATTACAGTCTGCTTCATTGAAAATATCGATCCTATGGGAGTCCATACGGGCGATTCCTTCTGCTCCGCGCCAATGCTCACTATTTCAAAGGCGACACAGAAGCGTCTGCAGGAGCAGGCATACAAAATCGTAGAGTCCGTAAAGGTAATCGGCGGCACAAACGTGCAGTTTGCCCACGATCCGAAGACAGACCGCATCGTGGTAATCGAAATCAACCCGCGCACCTCGCGTTCCTCCGCGCTCGCGTCAAAGGCGACAGGTTTCCCTATCGCGCTCGTCTCCGCCATGCTCGCGTCAGGGCTTACATTGAAGGACATTCCCTGCGGAAAATACGGCACTCTCGACCGCTATGTGCCCGACGGCGATTACGTGGTAATCAAATTCGCGCGCTGGGCGTTTGAAAAATTCAAGGGCGTCGAGGACAAGCTCGGCACACAGATGCGCGCTGTCGGCGAGGTAATGAGCATAGGAAAGACATACAAGGAAGCTTTCCAGAAAGCAATCCGCTCGCTGGAAACAGGGCGCTACGGCCTCGGACACGCCAAAAACTTTGACACTCTCACAAAGGAGCAGCTCCTCAAAATGCTGATAACCCCGTCAAGCGAACGCCATTTCATAATGTACGAGGCGCTGCGCAAAGGCGCGTCAGCAGATGAGATAAACGAAATCACGCATGTAAAAAAATGGTTCATCGAACAGATGAAGGAGCTTGTCGATGAGGAGGAGCTGCTTTTAAAATCAAAAGGCAGCCTTCCGTCCGACGAAATGCTTATTGCGGCAAAAAAAGACGGCTTTTCAGATAAATATTTGAGCCAGCTTTTGGAAATACCAGAGGCAGAAATACGCAGCCGCAGAATAAGCCTTGGCGCAGAGGAGTCTTGGGAGGGCGTGCATGTAAGCGGCACAAAAGACAGCGCATATTACTTCTCCACATACAATGCGCCCGACAAAAATCCCGTAAGCGAAGGCAAGCCAAAGATTATGATACTCGGCGGCGGTCCGAACCGTATCGGACAGGGCATAGAATTTGACTACTGCTGCGTACACGCTTCGCTTGCCTTGAAAAAGCTCGGCTTTGAGACGATTATCGTAAACTGCAATCCCGAAACGGTTTCCACGGATTACGATACCTCGGACAAGCTCTATTTTGAGCCGCTCACGCTTGAAGACGTGTTAAGCATTTACAAAAAAGAAAAACCGCTCGGCGTAATCGCCCAGTTCGGCGGACAGACACCGCTCAATCTCGCGGCGGAGCTTGAGAAAAACGGCGTGAAAATCCTGGGCACTTCCCCGTCGGTAATCGACTTGGCGGAGGACCGCGACCAGTTCAGGGCTATGATGGAAAAGCTCAATATTCCTATGCCCGAATCGGGAATGGCGACTACCGTAGACGAGGCGCTTGCAATCGCGGCGCGCATAGGTTATCCCGTGATGGTGCGTCCCTCTTACGTGCTCGGAGGGCGCGGAATGGAGGTTGTGTATGATGATGAGAGCATGACCGAATATATGAATGCTGCCGTCGGCGTGACGCCTGACCGCCCGATTTTGATTGACCGTTTCTTAAACCACGCTACGGAATGTGAGGCAGATGCCATAAGCGACGGCGCCCACGCGTTTGTCCCCGCCGTTATGGAGCATATAGAGCTTGCGGGCATACATTCGGGCGACTCGGCGTGCATTATCCCGTCCGTACATATTTCTGCCGAAAATGTAGCGACAATCAAAGAATACACGCGCAGAATCGCGGAGGAAATGCATGTTAAAGGATTGATGAATATGCAGTATGCCATTGAAAACGGCACTGTATATGTACTTGAAGCCAATCCGCGCGCGTCGCGTACCGTGCCCTTGGTTTCAAAGGTATGCAATATCCGCATGGTGCCGCTTGCCACAGAAATTATTACATCAGAGCTCACAGGAAAGCCTTCGCCTGTTCCTGATTTAAAGGAGCAGGTAATACCGAATTACGGCGTAAAGGAGGCTGTATTCCCGTTTAATATGTTCCAGGAGGTCGACCCGATACTTGGACCCGAAATGCGCTCTACTGGCGAGGTGCTTGGACTTTCAAGCTCTTACGGAGAGGCGTTTTACAAGGCGCAGGAGGCGGCGCAGTCAAAGCTGCCGCTTGAGGGAACTGTACTTATTTCCGTAAACAGAAAGGACAAGGCTGAAGTCGTAGATGTCGCTAAACAGTTTGCCGAGTGCGGATTTAAGATTGTCGCTACTGGAACGACATATGAGCTTATTACTGGCGCGGGCATTGAGGCTGAAAATGTAAACAAGCTTTATGAGGGGCGTCCAAATATCCTCGACCTTATCACAAACGGCAAGATTGATTTGATTGTCAATTCGCCGATTGGCAAGGACAGCGTACATGACGACAGCTATTTGAGAAAGGCAGCGATTAAGGCGAAGATACCTTACATGACTACTATTGCCGCTGCGAAAGCTACCGCGAGCGGGATAAAGTATGTGAAGGAGCACGGCGACAGCGAGGTGAAGTCGCTGCAGGCGCTGCATGGGGAGATTCATGATAAATAAAGGGGTGATACCTGCAAAATGATGGAATTTTTGATGAAATTTGGGGGCAGCAAAGAAAAATTCACACCCGCTTGACAAAAACGAGAAATTCGCTATAAGAAAAACAAAAAAGGGCATTGCCGACAAGCGGTTAGCCCAGAAACGAATTTACAAAGTTAAACCTTAGAAAGAAACCGTCACTTGGCAGAGTGGCGGTTTCTGCTTTTCACGACATTAGTAAAATGACATACTTTGAGGTATAGCATTATTTCCACGTCATCTGTAGTTCTCTTTTATTATTCACGCAATCTGATAAATACAGGTTGATAAGCGTTTGATATGGTATTCCTACCTTGCTCGCCTGCTGCTTGAAATAATCAATGATAAATGGCGAGATTTTGATTGTTACCTGCTTTTTAAGCTCCTTGGCATAAGGGTTTGGTCTTGGATTCAGTTCGTCAATATTATCATATTCCTCTAACATATATCATTTCCTCCCTTTTTGTCGCTTTTTCTCGCTGATATGATGCGTATTGCCGTATCCGATTCCCTGTAACAATGGCATACTATACAGACATTTGCATTCTCGCTCATTCCCAGCAATATAAATCTTTCTTCATTCTCGGAATGTTCCGGATCATCAAATAGTATAGCCCTTTCATCAAAAAACACAGTGCTTGCCTCATCAAAGTCAATGCCATGCTTTTCCTGATTAATTCGGTTTTTATTTTCATCCCAGTCAAATATATACATATATGCCACTTTCCTTTAGTAAATACAAAGTATCTTCAATATAATTATATTGTATTTATTTTGAAACGTCAATTATTCTTATTATAAATTAAACATTATTTCCCGAACAATCTTACTTTTATACCTTTTACCATTGCTTTTGATTTTCAAGATATACTGTAAAATATAAGACATGCAAATCCCATCAAACATATCCAAACACTGTCTCAAAGCATCAGTTTCCCTTCTATTCCCTCGAAGTCGATTGTTTTCTCCTCGCCGTTCTTCATTCTCACAGTCACAGCGCCGTACCCGCCGCACTTTTCCTTATCCGTATAAACAATCTCCTCAATCGGAAACAGCTCCTCTTCCGAAAAGTCCGCAAGCTCCTCCTTAGTAATCACCTGAGAAATCAAAATGCTTTTCTCATAATGATTATGTGATGTTCTTTTCGCCGAAGCATAAACCACCACAGATTTTTCAGAGTCAGGATTTGTGCCTGCGCTATGTATCACGTCAAGCGACTCCCAACCGTCATAAATCGTCATCGCAAGCTGCTTTTCCTTTCCGGTAAAATCATGCCCTTTCAATATAACCGCCGTCGCAGGCTGCACGCCGTTTTCAGTCTTTTTGATAATCTCAGTCCCATTATCGGGGAATCCATACGCGCCAAGCGTGAGCTCCACGGGCTTCTTGAACAGCCGCATCCTGTCCACGCGCATTATACCATAAGGCACTGCAAAATCGGCAAGGTTAATCGCCTGTATCCAATGGCACTCCGTTTCCAGATTGTAACCGAAAAACTGCCGCCTGTAAAGCACGCCGTCTTTTTCACCATGCCAGAAAGTTACATTAGCATTCTCAAAGGTTTCCGCCAAAATATCATGAAGCACATACTGCTGCGATTCAACCTGAATATTTTCCTCGCCATCCACAATCGGCGCCGCCTCCCACGGATATTTCGTGTTAAAGCAGAGCTTTGAATAATTCCACATTCCATGGCGGTCCTCCCTCTGCTTTACGACCTTTCCCGTACGCAGGATTGTCTCACCATTTGCCTCATGATTGGAAAAACACAGCGCGGGCCCGTCAAGCGTTGTCACCTTGGCTTCGCGTTTTGCAAGCCGCTCCCATGTACCATTGTTCTCTTTCTGCGTCCAAAAAGGATGGTCTTTAGGCAAATGCAAACACAAAAACGCCTTTCCCAGCCAAAACGGCGACTCTGCGCAGGAATATCCCTGAACCAGCGGCATAAATTGCCCGTAAAATCCAAGCGTCGGCACGCCCTCATATAAAAAGTCCTCCCGCGCCAAAAACTGCAAAAGCGAACCCGAACAAATACGACGCGCCAGTCCCGCGTCCGCCGCGGAATTTCTAAGCATCATATTACCATCAAACGCGCTTGTCGCGGCATTCCTGTATATACAGCTCCTGCCCCACATGTTTGTAAATCCATCTCTGTCAAAGAAATCTGCATACGTCGCCATCAGCTCATTTGAATTTTTTTCAAACTGCGCGGCAATATAAGGCTCCTCCTCATAACCATACCACAGACACCACAACGGCGCATACACATTAAACGCCCAACAGGAATAATAATCAAAGGAATGTCCATCACGATACCACCCCTGCCCCGCATAATAATTCAAAATATGCGACGCATGCTCGCGCATAATGCTCTTATCAATCTCATAACCCTCCATATTCAGAAAGGCAAGGACAAGCATATTGAAAAGTCGCCAGTTCTGCGGTACAGTGTTCCCCACAGCATAATCCATAAGAAAATCCGCAATGCGGTCTTTTTCCGTCTTTGTATATGTATCCCATATTTCAGGCTTACACAGCCACAGACAAATTACAAGCGCACACGTTTCCACAGTTTGCTGAAATGTTTTTGTAGCATTTTCGGCGCACTCAGGTCCCAGCAGCTCTTTATAGGCGCCCACACACTGCGAATCCTCTATCGTGCAGGAGCGCAACACATGACTTTTATAGTAATCTCTGATTTTATAACCTTCTATTTCCAGCTCAGGTTTCTCATGAATCAACGGCGCAGCAATGAAAAAAGAGCGTGCAAGCCCTTCAAAATATTCCGCCTTTTTCTCTCCGACGGCGTCCGCGCTATGCGGATATGTTATATTCGTTTCCTTTCTAGGCATAACGACCGGGTCCGAAAACTGCCTGATATTTTTAAATATTCCTCCCAGCAGATATTCTCCCGCCTCAATCCAGCTCTCGCGGGTAAGCCCCGTATACGGGCTCAGCTCAAAATCCGTGTGTTTTGGCTCAAAAATCATGTTATTCCTCCTCACATATCTTTCAAAACCGTCAATCGGCTGCAACCACGCCGTATACCTCAAGCTGCGTCAGCGCCGGAAACGGCGATTCCTGTTCCGCCTTTATCAGCTTTTTAAACTCAAGCCATGTGACAGTACGCTTTTCAAAACGAACCTCCTGCCCGTCAGCTCTTTTTTCAAGCGGCGCCGTTATACTGCTGCCATCGGAAAATTCAAGCGTTACCTCTTTCCACCAATTGTCATGCGGAAAATCCGCCCTCAGATAAATGACAGCCCTGTCAATTTCCACAGGATGACCAAATTCCAGTTTAAGCACAGCCTCCGGATTGCGGTTTATCCCCCATGACGTATACGGCCACTGCCCATGCGAGCTGTTTGCCCTCACGCCGTCAATCGCATTGCGTGCCGCAAAAACGGCCTCATTTCTTGTCTCCACATTAGCCGAGGCATGCGGAAATGATGCGGTATTTTCATGGTTGTCATACACATTAAGCGCCTGATTGCGGTAAGCAAATATGTCGTTGTTATCCGCTATGCACGCATAAATATAATGACAGCTTCCCGAAAACGCTTTAGGCGAATATCCCTTTTTCCGTTCGCCAAACGGCACCTTAAACTCCACATTCCCCGTGACAAAAATCAGCGCACTACCCAGCGCGTCATCCGCCTGAAACCAAAAATACCTCGGCTCGCCCGCGTATTCCAGCACAATACGGTCGCCCTCGACATACTCGGAAGTTACCGTCAAAGAGACCTCCCGCTCTCCATGCGCCACAAATTTCGTCTCTCCATCATCTTTTAACACCTTTATCGAAAACATAATCTAACCCCTTCTCCTTTTTTGCATACCATATGCTTCATTTACTGCCTGCTAAAAATCTGGTTAAAAATAAGCGACTGCAGATAAGCAGTCAGCCCGACTACAATCAACAACAGCGGCCCAAACACAAAAATGCCCAAAACCACAAGGCAACCTGCTATTACAATAATTAAAATCGTCCACCCGAAATATTTTAAGGCAAGATAAAAAGCCGCCCTCAGATAGTCGGCTATGCTTCCGTCAAGCCATGCCATTACCGGAAACAGATAAACCGCTGTCATAAGAAACACAGCGGTTATCAAAAAGACCGCGGCTAAAAGCATAGTCGTGGCAGGAGTATGAAGTCGCAGACAAAGATACAGATTACCGCAAAGCACTCCGCCGGCAGCAAGAACCATAATCCAAGCTTTCGTCGTCTGCACAAAAAATCGCGCAAAATTTTTAAAATATGTAGGTATAATGTAGCCTTCCTGGTCCCTTGTCATTTTAAGCGTAATATAATATACGACGGTCGTTGCCGTTCCCATTGTTACTACAGGCAGCGACGTGACTGCCCACAGTAGCGTCAAGACAAGAAAATCCACCAGACGCCCCATAAATTTCCACACGGGACTGTCATATGAAAAAAATCCCTTCAACTCCTGCCACTCCTTTTTCCCGCAAGCCGCTTCCTACCAATAAGGATTCCAATCTCTCATCAGTCTGGTCATAGCTTCCATATAAAAATAATCGCCCCATGAATTACATTCATCTACACCGTAATGATTGCATGTATTATACGGCGAATGATTTGAATACGTGCTATGAAGCACTAAGCCGTTTGACGCACTGTAATCCTTCACAGCGCACTTGTCATATACCGCCTTCAAAAGCTGCTTTGCGGCTCTTATGTAATACCCTCTTTCATTCTCAGGAAGATATTTTACCATCTCCAGCATACCGCACGCCGCGATTGACGCGCTCGACGAATCCCTCGGCTGTTCGTCACCTGACGTAAACTCCAAATCCCAATAAGGAATCAAATCCTTGGGCATATGAGAGAGGAAATATTCCGTCACATGTTTGAAAATGTCTATATACTCCTCTTTCTTTGTATACCTGTAGGCAAGCGCCATGCCGTAAATCCCCCACGCCTGCCCTCTGGTCCAAGCCGAACCGTCGCGGTAGCCCTGGCAGGTAGCGCCGTGGTCTGGCGCCCCTGTCTTCATGTCAAAGAAAAATGTATGCCATGTAGAATAATCCTCGCGGATTACATTTGCGACTGCCGTGTGGATATGTTTCTCGGCAATATCACGATACTTCATATCGCCTGTTTCCTCCGAAGCCCAATACAGTAGCGGCAGATTGAGAAGACAGTCGATAATAAGCCTGTAATTTTCGGGCGCGTCCATCGCTCCCCACGCCTGAATAAACTCCCCTATCGGGTGAAAACGCGTAATAAGCTGGTCTGCCGCCTTTATTGCCGCCTCACGCCCCATTTGTGAGCCCGTCAGCTTATAGCCTGCCACGCATGACGGCGAATACAGAAAGCCCATGTCGTGATGGTCGACTTCTATCTTATTGACAATCCTATCCATAAACGAGGCAATCTGAACCTCGCCCGCATGCCTTAGCGCTTTTGCCTCCTCATGCATGCCGTGCTCCTTGGCATACTCATACGCAAGCCATATCTCGCCTGTCCAAAAGCCCGTCGTCCAGTAATTGTTTTCTATAGGCTGGTAAAAACCGTTTTCACTGTATGCCTTTTGAAATTTGTCCGTAAATGTACCTAAATTTTTAACCACACTGCCGACCGCAAACTGCATTGCCGCTTCAAGCTCACTATCGGAAATTTCCGGATATCCCTTAAACTCTGTCCTCTCCATATTTTTCCTCCGCTTATCCTTTCAGTCCTGTAGACGCCACGCCCTCGACAAAATACTTCTGCAGGCACAGGAAAACAGCCAAAACAGGGATTAATGACAGCACGGAGCCTGCCATAATCAAGCCGTAATCAGACGAATACTGGCTGATAAACATCTTTAACCCGAGTTGGATTGTCTTTTTCGCCTCGCTCTTTAAGTAAATCAAGGGTCCTAAATAATCGTTCCATGTATTTACAAACGTGAAAATAGTCAATGTGGAAAGCGCCGGTTTCGACAGCGGCAGCATAATGCTCGCATAAATCCGATATTCGCTCATGCCGTCAATTCGCGCCGCCTCGCAAAGCTCATCAGGAATGTCCTCATAGAACTGCTTCATCATAAACACGCCGAATGCCGAAAACGCCTGCAGACAGATGATTGCCAAAAGCTTATCATTAAGCCCGAACTTACGCATCATGATAAACTGCGGCACCATGTACACCTGCCACGGCATCGCGATTGTCGCAATATATGCGAAAAACAGCGTATTTTTATGCTTAAACTCAAGCTTCGCAAAGGAATACGCCGCAAAGCTGCTCGTGAGCAGCTGCAGGAATGTAACCACAATAGTCAGAAATACAGTATTCTCCACAAACTTCAGCATTGGTATTTTCGTCCATATGTCATGATAATTGCTCCATTTCGGATTTTCCGGTATCAGTACAAATGGATTCATCTGAAAAACTTCACGGTCGCTTTTAATCGATGCCGAAAGCATCCATATAAACGGAATAATCATCAGCGCCGCAATTATGATTAATATGACGTATACAAGCACTTTGCCTGCAATCGCCTTTTTTCTGGCAGATTTCATAAGCCTCTCCTCTCTTCCTTACTGATATTTTTTCTGTCCCCTGAATTGTATCATCGTAACCACGAATACCATTAAAAACAGAACCATCGCAACCGCGCTCGAATATCCAAGTTTCCAGTCGATAAACGCTTTTTGGTAGATGTAATATACCAGTACGGTCGATGAAATAGTCAGCTCACCGCTTCCGCCTCCTGCCAGCATTATAGCAATATCATATACTTTAAAGCAGTTGATTGTCAACATAACTACCACAAAAAATGTGGTGGAGCGAAGCTGCGGCCATGTTATGTACTGGAATTTCTGCCATGTGTTCGCACCGTCAAGAGATGCCGCCTCGTACAGCTCTGCCGAAATTCCCTGTAAGCCCGCAAGGTAGATTACCATATAATAGCCCATGTATTTCCACACGCTGAACAAAATCATGCTCACCAGGACTAAACCGCCCGTAAACCACTGCGGGAGCTGCTCCATCGGAACATGGAAAACAGTATAGAGAATATTGTTGATAGGTCCCTTAGACGGGTGAAAAAGCATCTTCCATACAGATGTAACTGCCACGAGGGAAGCAACATATGGGAAAAATGAAAGCGTCCTAAAAATTCCCCGCCCTACTACCTTTTGATTCAATACAATCGCAAGCGCCAAGGAAGCAATCATAGTGAGCGGCACTGTTCCCACACAATAAATAATCGTGTTTTTTAACGCCGCCTTGAAAAATACATCTCCCGTAAGCTGCTTAAAGTTGCTCAGTCCCGCAAAAGTAATAGGATTGCTGCCGTCCCAGTTAAAGAATGCAAGCGCAAACGCAAAGACAATCGGGACTAAGGTAAATACCGCAAATCCGATAAAGTTTGGGGCGATAAAAGAATATGCAACCAAGTCCCTTTTTTTCTGGCGGCTAAGTCCTTTCGCCATAAACAACCCTCCTCAAAATTTGTTATGTTTTTTAATTAATTTTTTAAAAAGAAGCCGGTTTGTCACCGGCCTCTTTATATGTTTCTCGTTTATTTTTTGATGAGATACACTATGTTAGTTTTTAATTGCCTGAACAGCCTCATTCATCGCTGCGATACCTTCGTCAATCGTCATCTCGCCGCTCATGATTGAACCATGATAAGAATCAAGTGCGCTGTTGATTTCTGATACGTTTTCAGCATAAGGTACTTCCAGATACAGATTTGATACGTTCATAGCTTCCTTAGAGGCATCGTCTGTCGGGAAACCGTCAAGACCTGTAATCAAATCCATTGCCTCGTCTGTCATGATTGCGGGGAAGTTTCCTGTAGCTGCCATTACAGCTGCGCCTTCCTCACCGCTTACCCATTTTACAAAGTTCCATGCTTCGTCAGGAGTATCGGTAGCTGATGTAACTGAAAGACCTGTAATCGTACCAAGCGTAGAACCCGGCTCAACACCTTCTGCATGAGGATATTTTACCATACCCCAGTTACCGCAAAGGTCTGCATCATACTCACCGCTCTGGAGGCTTGCAATCAATGTTGCAACATACCATGAACCCATATTCATCATTGCCACGTCGCCGTTAGAAAATGCTGCTGAATAATGAAGACCCTCTGCCTTTAAATCTGTATACTTGCGGCATACGCCGTCTTTTTCCTGATTTAAAACCATCTCATAATAGGGCTTCATAAACTCATAATCGCCGTCAAGTATTGTATGCTTGCCGTCAAGTACCGCAAAAAGCTGTACTGCTGAACGCCATGTATGATAATGAGCGCCGTATACCTGAGAGCCAAAGGTTGTGTCTGTAAGCTCTCTTGCCAGTGCGTCATACTCATCAAATGTCATGTCGTTTGTAGGATAAGCTACACCCTTTGCATCAAACAGGTCCTTGTTGTAAAACAGTACCCAGAAATCGTTTCTAAACGGCAGCTCATACAGGCTTCCGTCTACCGTTACCTGGTCTGTTGTTCCTGCATACTTGCTAAGGTCAATTCCGTCTGCCGAAATATAATCGTCAAGCGGGAGAATCGCATTTTTCTGTACTAAAGTAGCATATCCAGGAACATCCTTAATCGTAACTACATCAAAATCAGAGCCTTCGCCTGACAGCTCTGTAGCAAGGACTGTCATATAATCTGTAGAACCAAGGTCTACCATCTCGATTGTGACATTGGGAGCAACCTCTTTATACGCATCTACCAACGCCTGCCAATATGGTGTTGATTCCTTATCCCATATTGCCCATTTTAAAGTAACTGCATCGCCGCCTGCCGCATCAGCTGTCTGTGCTTCCGAAGCCGCCTCTGTCTGAGGAGCCGCCTCGGTTTCTGCCGCCTGCGTCTGAGTCTCAGCCGCATTATCATTTGAAGCTGCGGGCTGTGAATTTGAGTTTCCGCATCCTGCCATCGACATAACCATGCTTGTCGCAAGCAAAACGCTCAATAATTTCTTTTTCATGTTATCCCTTCCCTTCTGAAACTATTTGTATTTGTTACATTAGAAATTATAGCTTTTCCCTTGCGTAAAAAGAATGTTTTTATTTTTTATTTCATGCAATTTCTTATATACTTTTTTATGATTATAATATACTTTTTTAACAAAACATGCAATTTTCTACAAAGCACTTTATGCGTATCTGATTTTTTTGTATAATATTTATATATTTTATTACGGAGGGGCGCTATGCTTGCACAACATTCCAAAAAAGCTTCATATAAGCTGCAGCAGTACATCATATTGCTTACGCTTGCTATCACGCTGAGCGTGGGAATCATGTTCAGCATAATATTTACGGGCCTTTACCGCAACTACCTGTCTGAATCGCTTGCGTCGTCGACCGCCGTAAACATGAAATTTCTGACCGATTCGATTGACAATAATCTCGAATCGGTCATGCACCTGATTCACTGGGCTCAGAGCAATACGACAATCGGCAAATATATCGAAGCACCAGACGATTCCAATTACGGCATAATTGCACTCCAAGCGCACACGCGGCTTACAGAAGAATATCAAAACAATCCCGTCAGCTCAATGCTGCATAGAATTGTAATCGGCGGCAAAAACCAGCGTTTTATCCAAATTGTCGCCGCCAAATATTCTTCCGCGCATAATCTCGGCGAGGAAATTCCCAAGCTACCATATTTCGAGGACCTGTACAACGGCTCCGCAGGGCGACTGTCTACGGGATTGATAGACGATTCTTTTTATCCTTCCATGAGCAAAAAAGTAATTCCCATCGTCTGCCCCATATACTCGCAATACCATTCAGACAAGGCAGGCTGGATTTTTTTGGAGGTTACGCAAGATATCTTTACCGCTCCGCTCCAATACTACAGCTATGCGCCTGACGCCCGCCTTTATCTGGTCTTGGACGGACACACTTACGAGCTTTCGGAAAACTGCGTGCTTCCCTCAGACTTTACGTACGATATTGAAAACGAAATCATTAATTCCGCCTCCGGCAGCGCCACGGCACAAAAAGACTGCCACACGTATACTGTACACGAATATCCCGCAGATAAAAAATCTGTAATTGTCATTCGCCCACTGTCGCAAAAAAACTGTTATATTATACAGACAATTTCCAATCAGGAAATCAAAAAGCAAAATCAGATGCTTGTCTTAATCTGGGCTGTCATTCTGATTTTAATGTCAATCGTAGCGCTTTTGCTTACTTTCTTTCTTCATAGATTTATAGCAGTGCCCGTAAAGAAACTTCAAAATCAAATCACCTCTATCGCGGGAGGAAATTTTGAGCCGTCCGACTCAATTGAATGGAAACATGAACTTGGCGATATCGGACGCGGCGTAAATAAGCTCGCCTGCGATATGGAGCAGTTGATAGAAAAACGTATCTCTGATGAAAAAGAGAAAAAAGATTTGGAGTACAAGATGCTTCAAAGCCAAATCAATCCGCATTTTTTGTACAATACGCTTAATTCCATTAAATGGATGGCAGCAACCCAAGGAGCCGACGGAATCGCGGACATGACGACATCGCTCTCAAGGCTGCTGCGCAGCATTTCAAAAGGAACGAGCCACCTAATCCCTCTGTCGGAGGAGCTCGACCTTGTAAAAGACTACTTTAATATTCAAAATTACCGATACGGAGGCGCCATCGAATTTACTGTCACATGTGATGACAAGAGGCTGCTTGATGTTCTCATTATCAAATTCACGCTGCAGCCTATCGTGGAAAACGCTATCTTTCACGGATTAGAGCCGCGTGGAAATACAGGAACCATTCGCATCACTGTTCAGGAGGAGCCGCTCTCAGACGGACAAAACGTAGAGATTATCGTCTATGACAACGGAATCGGCATTCCTCCGGAAAAGATAAAGGAGCTTTTGACAGACAACAGCGCTGCCCCATCGGAATTTTTCAGGGAAATCGGCATCGCCAACGTTCATAAGCGCCTGCAGTACGAGTTTGGTCCGCAATACGGCATCCGCATTGAAAGCGTTCCAAACCAATACACAAAGATGCATCTGATAATACCCAAAAACCTATCACCCGATAATCTCAACGGAGGTATGTAATGTATAAATTGTTAATCATTGATGACGAGCCTTTAGTCCAAGCAGGAATCCGTTCAATGCTCCCCTGGGAGGAGCTGCAGATAAGCGTCTGCGGCATTGCCTCAAACGGCCAACTCGGATGGGAAATTATGGAACGCGAGCATCCCGACATCGTTATTACGGACGTAAAAATGCCCGTAATGTCAGGTCTGGAGCTTTTAAAGAAGACTCGCGACGCATATCCGCACAATGATTATCCTGCCTTTATTATTTTGACAAGCTATGAAGAATTTCAGATGGCAAAGGAAGCGCTTACTTACCATGCCGCGGACTATCTGGTGAAAATCGAGCTGACTCCCGAAATGTTAAAGGCGTCCGTTTTGCGTGCCATAGACATTATTGCCAAATCGCCTGCCTTGTCGGATTCGGCAAAGGAATTGCCGACAACGGATTTTCAGATGCTTCAGGAAAAGTTTTTCATCCGGCTGCTACATAATCTCTACGATTCGCCAAAGCAGTTTGAAATGTTGATGCATGACTTAAATATCCCTTTGTCTTACGCCGCCTACCAATGCTGCTATTTCGAGATGCGCAATGATTCTATCGACAAAATGGATATTCAAAAGCAGATTGTCCTGTATACCAACTCCTATCAGCTGCTGCAGAAAATTATGGACAAATATCTCGCCGAGCAGCAAATCCACGCATGCTTTGTGACGCTTGATAGAAAACACGGGGCAATCATATTGTTGTATGACGCGGTTTTAGACATGGGAAACGACACTCGGATAGATTCTTATCTGCAGCAGATTTGCACCTCTTTAATCAGTTACTACAAAACTACTTTAAAAATCGGCATTGGAACAATTGTTTCAGAGCCGCTTGCAATCGCTGATTCCTACCAGTCTGCCCGAGCCGCTTTTGCAAGCATCACTGATTCGGAGGGCATTGCCAACATATCCTCTGTAAAGTCCGACAGCTGCATGGTTTTTAATCTTTCCATTATAAAAGACGACCTCAGCCGCGCCTTTTCAGAATACGACGAGACACTGCTCGGAAGCGTATTGGACCAGGTCATTGCCCTATTTGAAGAACACCCGTCACATTATGTGCAGGCACTTGATGCCGCCTGCAACCTGCTTTTTCTGTCCATTTCGCTGATGCCGAATGGGGAGGCCCTGCTTTCATCGCTTTTTGAGGACTATAATGACGGTTATCGCTCTATTTACCGCCAAAACACGACGGAGCAGGTCATCATATGGCTTCACCAGTTCCGCGACCGCCTCTGTCAAAGCTTTATCGAGCATAAAAAAGAGCACAGGCACCATATCGTTGATAATGTGAAAAAGTATATAGAAACTCACATATCGCAAAGGCTGAATTTGAATGATGTCGCCGCGATTTACGGCATTTCTCCCAATTATCTAAGCTCGCTTTTCAAAAAGTACAATTACTGCGGGTACTCCGAGTACATTACGGAACGCAAGATTGCGGAGGCCAAGCGTATGATGCAGGACGGCAACATCAAGGTTTACGAAGTAGCCGATGCGCTGGGGTTTGAAAACGCGTTCTATTTCAGCAAGGTTTTTAAGAAAGTAGAGGGCATCTCGCCTACGGAATATCTGAATAGGCTGAAATGATCAAAGAGGGTTGTCGCACCAGAAGGGGCATATCAATCAAGGGAACATATCAAAAACTGCGGCAGCCTCTTTCTTAATTATTTGACCTTTTCTTGTCCTCTAAGCTAATCCTCTCCACAATAGTCCAGTTATCTGGGTTCAATACATCCCCATTAATTTCCACTTTAACATAGGGCATGTCTCCTCGATCAAAGATAAAAATGCGTTTTCGCTCTTGCATTTCACCTATATCTTCTAAGGTTTGACCATATTTTGCCGTATTTTGAGGAACAATTGTATTTATAATACTGGCAATCATCTCTGTATGAGATACCGGAGCCTTGCTTTCATGCACACCTTTCCATGTTGAATGAGCATGTTTCACTAATAAAATAGGGCTTGATGTATTAATTAATTTTCTTTTTTCCAGCAGGACAAATCTATAAGAATCATACAAATAATTTTCACCATGATCCGCAGTTATATAAATTTCGCTACTATCATACAGACCTAAAGCTTTTAATTGATTTAGATATTCATATACAATCTTAAGGCTTCCCTTTGCCTGTGAAATCATAGCCTCATAATTACCCAAATAGTCTACTGGCATGAAATCCTCTGTCATATTAAAAGAAGGATGCGCACCATACATATGATATAACTTAAAACTACCTATACTTGTTTTATCGGATATGCTTAATCCGGTATCCTTAAGAGCATTCCAAAACGGATAATCATAATCAACTTCCCATACTGTAAAGTCATTTTTCCGCAATGTACTAAAATCATCAGTCTTATAAGAATAATTATCTTTAAGAATAAATGGCGATATTTGATATTTTGAGCATTTTAACATTAAACGAACCGTATCAAAACCATAATATTTAGGTTTATATGTTGTCCAATTGTCTATTTTATCCAACAATTGCTGTGGTAAATATTTAGGTTCTGTATATACAGAAATATCATAACCCGCCTCTGATATATCTTCCAACATAGTACCATTACCATACGGTGGCTCTTTAATACCCCCC
>CANQHZ010000033.1 GCA_947623805.1 uncultured Lachnospiraceae bacterium
TGAAAATCCAGTCTTTATAAAGGGTTAAAGGGTGTACGGCTGTTATGGAAAGATAATTAGGCTGTCAAACTTCCGTGCTTAAAAATAAGCAAAATGCTATAGATATAATGGTGAAATAAAAATAAGGCACAAAATAGTCCTAAAAAGACCTGTTAAAAAATTGACATTTGGCAATATTAGGGATATACTATTTTTATCGGTAAAAACAGCGAATCGATTAAATCTAATATTAAATGGAGGTTGGTTTCAATGTTAGTATCAGCTACAGAGATGCTTAAAAAAGCAAAGGAAGGCCACTATGCTGTAGGCCAGTTCAACATCAACAATCTTGAGTGGACAAAGTCTATTCTGCTCACGGCACAGGAGTTAAACAGTCCTGTCATTCTCGGCGTTTCAGAAGGCGCAGGCAAATATATGACAGGCTTTAAGACAGTTGCCGCAATGGTAAAGGCTATGGACGAGGAGCTTAAAATCACGGTTCCTGTTGCACTCCATCTTGACCACGGCACATATGAAAGCTGCTACAAGTGCATCAAGGCAGGCTTTACATCTATAATGTTTGACGGCTCTCACTATCCTATCGAGGAGAACATCGCAAAGACGACCGAGCTTGTTGCGGTAGCGCATAACTTAGGTCTTTCAATCGAGGCAGAGGTAGGCGCAATCGGCGGCGAGGAAGACGGCGTAGTAGGCATGGGCGAGTGTGCTAATCCCGACGAGTGCAAGTCAATCGCTGATTTGGGCGTAGATATGCTTGCGGCAGGCATCGGCAATATCCACGGCAAATATCCCGCAAACTGGGCAGGATTAAGCTTTGAGACGCTTGACGCTATCCAGCAGAAGACAGGCGTTATGCCTTTGGTTCTTCACGGCGGCACAGGCATCCCCGAGGATATGATTAAGAAAGCTATCTCACTCGGCGTTGCAAAGATTAATGTTAATACAGAGTGCCAGCTTTCATTTGCGGCCGCTACGCGCAAGTATGTAGAGGCAGGCAAAGACCTTGAAGGCAAGGGCTTTGACCCTCGTAAGCTCCTTGCTCCCGGCGCAGAGGCTATCAAGGCTACAGTAAAGGAAAAGATGGAGCTGTTCGGCTCAGTAGGTAAGGCGTAAGCTTTTTGAAAAATATAGGGTGTTAAAACCAAAACAGGACAAAGGCGGAAGTGGCTTTGTCCTGTTTTTTGAATATAATAAAAAAGTTTTGCGGTTGTATAATGAATATAGTATATTAAACTGCCGGGAATTTGCAATCAGTCAATGGAGTAAGGGTAATTATAAAAGGAGACAAATATGGCAAACAAAAACAATGACGAACTCTCACTGATAGTCCCGTCCGAATATGTGAGAAATTATATGCAGACCACAGGCTGGCGTTTCACTGATGCACAGAAAGCGACACTTTTGATGTATGGCGGACTCACACTGAAAGAGCAGTATGCTCATTTGCAGGCATTGCAGGAGAGTACTTCAGACCAAGAGCTGAAAGAGCGGCTTGCGAGATATTTGGATACAGAAGCTTTAAAATTTCAAGCCTTTAAGGAAAATCCCGACAGGGCATATATTTATATATTGAAGGTGAATGATGACAATGAATCATATTCTAATATAATGCCCGAAGAATACTTCTTTGACTTTGAGACCGCTTGTGAATGCGGGCATGAAACAGGGCAGCCGTTTAAGGTTGAAAAGTATCTGGTTACAGTTTCTGGGCTGACAGCAGTTATGTTTCCAGTGTTACATGGCTTGAATTTAATAAGGAGGGCGAAGCTGTATATTTTTGCGGAAGGCTTTCTGATGAAGATGGAGAAATAAACGAAGCCTTTTATGATTTCTTTGAAGTGCCGAACCCGTTTGAAAAAGGGGATATTGTAAGGTTTGTCGGTACAGAGGATTACGGTATTGTGTCCGAATCTCAAAAAGACTGGAAAGAATATCTGGACAAATACAGATCTGACGAATGGCGGAAGAAAGGAATTACGCTTGATTTCTCTGACGCGCAGATTGTGGTGGAATTTTTGGGAGATGACGGTACATTTGGACATGACCATATCAATCCGATATATCTGGAGCTGTATCAGCCTGAGGCAGATTGGTCCAATCGCAGTCCGAGGGACAATCTGCTTATAGCTGCCAGTGACCTTCATAGGGGAGAAGGCTCTTTGGAGGGGCTGTATATACTGACGGAGATATACCGCAATCATATCAAAGAAACTGAGTGAAATTTACATCTTTTCTGATATATATTCCTCTGAAACATCATAATTTTGGGCAATCAGGCGGACTATTCTGTCGTCTGGCATTCCTATGCTCCGCAGCATGTCTATGCTGTGTTTTATGTCATTTTCACGGGCTTTATCATAGCCTTCGCTTATACCGCGTTCAAAGCCCTCATTTACGCCGCGTTTATGTCCCTGCTCAAAGCCCTCATTCATGCCGTGTTTATGTCCATCCTCATAGCCCTCATTATACACGGTCTTTTTGTGCAATTTTTCATCAAATTCGGTAAGCAGCATACTTTTCACCTCGCTCTTGCATTTGACTAAAATATCTGTCAAAACATCATCTTTTATGCAGTCGTCAATCGCCTTGCTTATCGCGTCATGCATAGTACATTTATTGTCGATATATTCGTTTATCCTTGCTATAAAGTAGGAATAATCATGCAGTCGTTTGCAGCTGTTAAGCAGTGTGTTGTTATGCCCGTAATTGATATTAAGCATTGTTGCCCTACATTCAAGCACAGGCTCGGCGGACAGCTTCGGGGTAAACGCATCTGACAGCCGTAAAATCATCTCATCAGGGTATTCATCCCTGCCATTATAAAATATGATGAACTGTGGCGTTGGCAGCTTGACAAGGCTTCTGCCGTATATGTCAAGATTATGCTGTTTGATATATCCCTCGTACAGCCTTGAAAAATACATCAGCCCGCGGACTGGCATATTTGGGTTGAAAGTTGACTGATGCTCGTACAGGTTAAGCGTTGACGAAATTATGAAGGACATATCATTTTTCATCGACATATAGATGACATCTTCAAGCGTCGTGATTTCAAGATTGTCAGGATTTGTATAGTTTGTGTGGTTTATCGCGTTGTATAGGTCAAGCAAATCCCTTTTGTCAGCGAATACCCTCTGAAATAGTCTGTCCTTGTGTTTTTTGACTATAGGCAGCCGTTTAAATATTTTGGTGATATTAAGTTTTTCTGTTTTCATATTTTCTCCCTTTTAGTATAGTATAATTCGGATTTTTTGTAAAATGGAAATCAACTGAAAATTAAAGAACTTTTTAACTGTTTAAGCACAAAGAACTTTTGATGATAAATTGATTTGTTTCATTTGTATGTAATATAGCATTTAAAGCTGTGTCTGGCAAGCGTTTAAGCGAAAATAGCGATTGAAATGTAAAAATTAATACAAATACAAACAGTATAAGAAATTAAAGCATATAAAAATAAGGCAAAGCGGCATAAATACTTCGGACGAATTGCAAGTGAGGAATTGTATTTTGTAAAAATTTTTAGTGGCAGTTGATTTTGACTGAATAAACGGATATACTGAAATCAAAGAAAAGAAGTGGGGTAAGAAAAATGCCGAAAAGCTTAGATAACATTTTAAAAAGTTGTGTAGATGACATACGCACGCTGTATGGAGAAGGGCTAAAAAAGTTATCTTATATGGTCCTTATGCGAGGGGAGATTTTGGATGATACAGGCGGGGCTAAGGATGCAAGTGGTGTAAAGAAAAAAGCAGCGCAAGGCATTTACGGTGCGCTGCTTTTTAATTGAGTGCCAAAAAAATTACAATTTCTTAAGAGCTTTTTTGAGCCGATATTGAAGAATTTTTATAAGTCCTTGAGTGTGATTAATTTTTGCATTATATATTCTTTTGATATATTATAGTTTTTGGCAATCAGGCAGACTATTCTGTCATCAGATATCCCCATGCTCCGCAGCATATCTATACTGTGAATGATATAATCTTCACGGGCTTTATCAAAGCCCTCACTCACGCCGTATTTGTGTCCGCGCTCAAAGCCTTCACTCACGCCATTTTTATGTCCATCCTCGTAGCCCTCGTTATACACGGTCTTTTTGTGCAATTTTTCATCAAATTCGGTAAGCAGCATACTTGTCACCTCACTTTTGCATTTGACTAAAATATCCGCCAAAACATCATCTTTTATGCAGTCATCAATCGCCCTGCCTATCGCATCCTGCATAGTGTATTTGCTGTCTATATATTCGTTTACTTTCGCTATAAAGTAGGAATAATCATGCAGCCGTCGGCAACTGTTCAGCAGCGTGTTGTTATGCCCGTAGTTGATATTAAGCATTGTCGCCCTGCATTCAAGCACAGGTTCAGCAGACGGCTTCGGGGTAAAAGCATCTGACAACCGTAAAATCAGCTCATCAGGATATTCATCCCTGCCATTATAAAATATGATGAACTGCGGCGTTGGCAGCTTGACAAGGCTCCTGCCGTATATGTCAAGGTCATTTTGTTTGATATATCCCTCGTACAGTCTTGAAAAATACATCAGCCCGCGGATTGGCATATTGGGGTTGAAGGTTGACTGGTGCTCGTACAGGTTAAGCGTTGACGAGATTATGAAAGACATATCATTTTTCATTGACATATAAATGACGTCCTCAAGCGTTGTGATTTCAAGCTCATCAGGATTTGTGTAGTTCGTGTGGTTTATCGCATTGTACAGGTCAAGCAAGTCCCTTTTGTCCGCAAATATCCTCTGAAACAGCCTGTCCTTGTGTTTTTTGACTATCGGCAGCCGTTTGAGTATTTTGGAGATATTAAGTTTTTCCTTTTTCATATATTCTCCCCTTTAGTATAGTATAATTCGGATTTTTTGTAAAATGGAAATCAACTGAAAATTAAAGAACTTTTTTAACCGTAAAGAACTTTTGATGATAAATTGATTTGTTTCATTTGTATGTACTATAGCATTTAAAGCTGTGTCTGGCAAGCGTTTAAGCGAAAATAACGGTTGAAATGTAAAAATTAATACAAATTCTGTTGAAATTAGAAAAAATTAGATATTAAGAATGTAAATAAGGATTTTTTCGACGCTAATATTGAAAGTAGCTGTCGCACTAAAGAATACAATCACAAGATATAGCATCTTTTGATTTGAATAAAATGTCATATCTTGTATGTTTAATCCTTATTGCGACAGTTCTGGGTTCATTCTTGAAGAATTTTTATAAGTCCCTGAGTGCGCTCATTTTTTGCATTATATGTTCTTTTGATATATTATAGTTTTCGGCAATCAGGCAGATTATTCTGTCGTCAGATATTCCCATGCTCCGCAGCATATCTATACTATGTTTTATGTCATTTTTGCGGGCTTTATCAAAGCCCTCACTCACGCCGTATTTGTGCCCGCGCTCAAAGCCTTCAATCACGCCATTTTTATGTCCATCCTCGTAGCCCTCGTTATACACGGTCTTTTTATGCAATTTTTCATCAAATTCGGTAAGCAGCATATTCGTCACCTCACTCTTGCATTTGACTAAAATATCCGCCAAAATATCATCTTTTATACAGTCGTCAATTGCCCTGTCATATTGTATAATGTAAACTGTATTTGGAGAGGATTTTATAAGTCCCTGAGTGTGCTCATTTTTTGCATTATATATTCTTCTGATATATTATAGTTTTCGGCAATCAGGCAGACTATTCTGTCATCAGATATTCCCATGCTCCGCAGCATATCTATACTGTGAATGATATAATCTTCACGTGCTTTATCAAAGCCCTCACTTACGCCGCATTTATGTCCGCGCTCAAAGCCCTCATTCACGCCGTATTTGTGTCCGCGCTCAAAGCCTTCACTTATGCCGCGTTTGTGTCCACGCTCAAAGCCTTCAC
Organism: uncultured Lachnospiraceae bacterium; assembly: GCA_947623805.1. Taxonomy (GTDB): domain Bacteria; phylum Bacillota; class Clostridia; order Lachnospirales; family Lachnospiraceae; genus COE1. The sequence goes on from CANQHZ010000033.1 coordinate 5,889, forward strand.
TCACGCCACTTTTATGTCCATCCTCGTAGCCTTCATTATATACAGTCTTTTTATGCAATTTTTCATCAAATTCGGTAAGCAGCATATTCGTCACCTCACTCTTGCATTTGACTAAAATATCCGCCAAAATATCATCTTTTATGCAGTCATCAATCGCCCTGCCTATCGCATCCTGCATAGTGCATTTATTGTCGATATATTTGTTTATCCTCGCTATAAAGTAGGAATAATCATGCAGTCGTTTGCAGCTGTTAAGCAGCGTGTTGTTATGACCGTAATTGATATTAAGCATTGTTGCCCTACATTCAAGCACAGGTTCGACGGACAGCTTTGGGGTAAACGCATCCGACAGTCGTAAAATCATCTCATCAGGGTATTCATCCCTGCCATTATAAAATATGATGAACTGTGGCGTCGGCAGCTTGACAAGACTTCTGCCGTATATGTCAAGGTCATGCTGTTTGATATATCCCTCGTACAGCCTTGAAAAATACATCAGCCCGCGGACTGGCATATTTGGGTTGAAAGTTGACTGATGCTCGTACAGGTTAAGCGTTGACGAAATTATGAAGGACATATCATTTTTCATCGACATATAGATGACATCTTCAAGCGTCGTGATTTCAAGATTGTCAGGATTTGTATAGTTTGTGTGGTTTATCGCGTTGTATAGGTCAAGCAAATCCCTTTTGTCAGCGAATACCCTCTGAAATAGTCTGTCCTTGTGTTTTTTGACTATAGGCAGCCGTTTAAATATTTTGGTGATATTAAGTTTTTCTGTTTTCATATTTTCTCCCTTTTAGTATAGTATAATTCGGATTTTTTGTAAAATGGAAATCAACTGAAAATTAAAGAACTTTTTTAACCGTAAAGAACTTTTGATGATAAATTGATTTGTTTCATTTGTATGTACTATAGCATTTAAAGCTGTGTCTGGCAAGCGTTTAAGCGAAAATAGCGGTTGAAATGTAAAAATTAATACAAATATGGATAAATAAAGGGAGTTTTATTATCAAATTATAGCGTGTATTTGCAAAAAATTATAAACTCGGCATAATTTTCACAATAATGCCTAAAAGCTCGAAAATAGATAAAAAGCGTTGGCAGACGGAAATTCATAAAAAGAACAGGTAATTGAACTAATATCAGCTAATACTAATGAGTAACTATAATTATTGAAGATATGAATTCATTAGTAATGTGAGATAAAATAGACAGACGATGACAATTGATGCAAGAAGAAAGAATGACAAGGTTATATCAGAAGTGATAATAAATTCCAATTTATTGTTTTAGCTCTTTGACAATATAAGCGATACAAGCAATTTGATTATTCGTCAGTGCTTTTAAGTCATTAACTAATTCGTCTAATATTACTGGACTATGGTTTTCGGTATCAAAAAAATCCCTCGGGGTAATGCCTAAATATTCGCAGATATAAAAGAAAACCTGCATAGAGGGAAAGGCTTTTCCGTTTTCAATTTTGTTGATGTAACTTTCACTTTGTCCTAACGATAAGCTCATATCTCTTGCAGAGACGCCTTTCTGAATCCGTAACTGAGTTAATCTTTGCCGAAAAAAATCTTCCATTATGTTATACCATCCTTTACATATTATTGTATTCCATATATAATGCAGATATAGATAATTATTTTCTTCATATCTATTGACATAGGGAAAACAATTATCTATAATTAAATTTGCAGACAGATTTTTGGTTGGTTACAGCGTGTAAATACAATAAAAAGATACCTTGATGCCTGCAATACACAACAATATAGGAAAATAAAAAGGAGCGATGAATCATGAAAAACTATCAATGTAAGAAATGTGGAACATTAATCAGCAATGAATCAGTACCAAGCGGAACTGGTTGCCCAGGCGGTGGCAGTCATCAGTGGAATAATTTAGGAGAGAGCGGGGACATTCGATATCAATGTCAGAAATGCGGAACATTGGTTTACAATAAATCAATACCAAGTTCACTTGGTTGTCCGAGTGGCGGTAGTCATCATTGGAATAAACTTCGCTAAAAGATAAATGAAATTGTACTACACTTTTTGTATTGTATAAATTGAAAAATTGTATTTTATGTCTTTGAATATAATAAGGAAAAATTTTTCAAAGACTATAGCGCGAGAAACTGTAAATACGGTGTCAAGCATAAGAACGAGGTATGTTTGCCGGGTATAGATTAGAATCTGCCATAAGGAAATTGTTTATGTAGGATAAAGAAACCAAATGAACCGCTAATCATTGATTTTGAGTATCCTAGAGGGTACAAGGGATAAATTGAGGAAATGAAACAATGCATTTGAAAATTATTGGATTAATTAGTGGCATGTTTATGTTACCGCTCGGGTTTGGCATATTGCTGCTTCTTATGTTTATAGCATATGTGATATTTTTTGCCTGGTTAGAGATTGTACCTATTTTCAAGGGACACTTTAAAATTATGAGTGAACTGTGGCTTTTAGGTTTAAGGATAGTTTTTAGCTCAATTACATGGAAACTGGCAGGGATAGGTATTTTGATTCTTGGCGTTTCACCAGTAGTTATAGCAATGTTCTTATAAAAAATATAGAAGATGACCTGTCAGTTTTGTAAGCAGAATTGAAGTCATCTTCTTTTTTACAATATAATGAAACAGAAGCAATAAAAGACTCAAACGGCAAAATGATGATTTCATAATATTCCCAATCAGCTAATGGGATGCAACAAGATATATTTAATAAAGAAAACAAAATTAATAAAAATTTTGTGAAATATGCCCAAAAGTCTGCTGGAAGCATACCACAAATCAATAAAATTAATGTAAAATAGATTAAAAAGATTTACTGAATGTTCTGCTTTAAAAGCAATAAAGAATAAGATGCATTTTTAAGTCAATTTAGAATAGGAGGCGTTTATTTATGAGCTTATTCGGACTCGGAAAATCACCAAAGAAACTAAAAAAAATACCGTCAGACTTGGTGCCATATATTCAGATTGAAACGGAGGCAATCAAGAATTCAAATGACAAAATGATGATTTCATCATATTGTATAAGCAAGCTTGATATTGTGAACTGGTATATTGAGCTGTTGGAGAACGGCTCGGATAAGTATATTGTCCCGCACAGTAAGGCGCAGCTCGAGACGATTCGCGATCAGCTAATGGAGTGCCACAAGCAGATTATGAGCGTTAAAATCAAAAATCAAAATGACCACCCGCTAATGGATATTAAATATCCTAAAGGATATGAAGGGTAGACGCATCTCAGGAGGCAGCCATATGAATAATACAAATCTACTAAAAAAACTCAAACCGCCCTGCTCCCAATGCCCCTACAAGCTTGGGCAGGTACAGACAGTCGTAAACCCATGTCCTCAGTGTCGGCTCAACAATTACGCGGCTTACGAGCGTTTTCAGCAGATGATGGGAAAGAAAGCTTAGAAATATTAGTCGGAGTAATAAGGAGGCAAATTACTATGATAGAAAAGATTAATGAATATCGTAAGATGACAAATGAGGAGCTTGATGCTGAGCTCAAAAAAGGTCTGAAAGAAGTTGCAGATCTTCTTGATGAGGCATATAAGCATGACCCTGGATGTCAGGGAATTGAGATGTCAGCTCAGTCAAGAAACGAAGACGAACTTCTCCGTCTTGCTAAAGAGGAAGGATTATTATGAATAACGCTTAATGCTGTTGACATTGATGATATTACGACAGGTCAAGAAGTATATCAGCTTCTAATGGAAGCAGAAGTTGAAGATATTGGATATCAAGCAGTAAAGAGAATGGCTGACAAAAGTTCAAATGATAAACATTATCAGGCAATTAAGGAAAGCAGTCACTTTTGGCTGGAGCGGGAAACAGGACAAGGCATTACAGCCCAGTCCTGTTTCTTGATTCTTAGCAGGAATATTCAAAGATTTTTCACAGCGCAAATACCAGCTTCGCAATCACCGCCGCGACAGCTATTCCCGCGGGAATGGCAAGCTTTTTAATTGCTCTGATGATTTTTTTATTCACTAATTTTCTGCGTCTGCTCTTTTTGCCTGTGCTTTTATTTGCGGCATTGCCCGCGCCTGTTTTTCTGCTCCTGCTGTTTTCAGGCGTGCCTATCTTGGGCGCTGAGCCTTGCCTGCGCTGCGGCTCGTCTTCCTCTGTCTTTAACTGCGGCTTTTTATATATTGCAAGCGCACTCTGCCACCGATTCCGAAGTTCATCACGCTGTTCGGAGAGGGCAAGCGACTTTTCATTTATTTCTGCGACTGTTTCCTCGGTGTATTTACCGCTTAAAACAGGCGCGATGATGTCAAGCCGCTCTATGCCGCTTTCAATTGTGTTTTTGCTGTAGTGCAGACCTTGAAAATGCTCCATTCTGCGCTTTAACAGCGTGAGATCCTCGCTTATCTCGTCAGTGTCGCCTGTGCCGACTGCGCTCTTGATGCCTTTGCGCGGGTTGAGGCAGACGAGGTGCCAGATGTTGCTTGTCTTGTCTGGATTATCCCTGAATATGCGGATGGCGCGTCCGCGCATCTGGTTGCTTAGCATAAATGAGCCAACAAAGCTTGCCAGTATCAGCGAATTAACGCATGGAGCGTCCCACCCCTCGCCAAGCAGCGATTTAGTTCCGATAAGCGCCTGCATATATCCCGCCGTGAAAATGTCCGTGACCGCTCCTGTCAGAAAGTGAGCATTACCGACAGCCTTGACGCTCAGATACTCAGTCTCTGGAAGTGATCCTATGGCGGAAAAAGTGACCTTGCCCTCACTGCCTACAGCATTCAAAAGCGCTTCCTTTGCGGCGGCGGGAATGATGACAAGCGTACCGCACAGCACGCCGAGCTTTAGCCCGTCTGTGCCAAAGGCGCGGCGCAGCTGCTCAAAAAACGGCAGCACGCCGAGCGCGTTTACGTCCTGTGTTTCGTCGCCGACTGCGCGCTCATAATCCCTTTTGATGTAGTCCGTGAGTATCAGCAGGCGGAGGTCTTTGCCCATTGCGGAGTATTCGTGCGCTACAATGCTGCGTATGCTGTTTGCCTTGCCGATTGAGTTCGCGAGAAGCTTTTTGGACTGCTCTGTATTGCTTTTTTTAAGCAGACGTTCTACTTCTGATTCTTCCTCGGCGGTAGGGTAGTTAAAATATATATAGTCCTGATGCGGGCAAAGGCTGCCTTCCTTTACAAGTTCAGGGACAGTGATTTCTACATCGATTTCGCCGCACATATTTGTGTAGCGTTTCCAGAGTGACGGCGTGGAGTCATAAGGCGGCGTGGCGGTAAGCGCGATAACCTTTAAGTTGCTGACAGCGCCCTTTACTTCCTCGAGCGCTTTCCACCATTCCGTGCGCAGGTGGTGACATTCGTCGAGACATAATACGCCGACAGCGTTGTCTTTGAGCATGGAAAAAATGTCAAAGTCGGAATAATCTTCGCCATTGTCAGAAGATGCGGCGTTGATCGTGTCGTCATCGTCCGTGTCGGTATCGTCATTGGCAATATCTGCATTTTTTAAACGTTTGACAGCGCTATGAAGCGATTGGTATGTAACAATGGTAATAACGCGAGGTTCTTTTAAGTCCTGTGACAGGTAATCCTGTGGTTTCAAATCGTTGGCAAGAAAAGCCTCTGCGATGCGGTCAATCCATTGCTCGCGTATGGTGATTGACGGTGTAAGTACAAGAGCAGGTTTGCCTAGGCGTTTTATCAGCTCGATTCCGAGCGTGGTTTTCCCAGAACCAGGAGCCGCCACGATATGCACGCGTCCGTCGTCAAGGTATTTCATTGAATTTTCAAGCACCCGCGCCTGATAATCACGCCAGGTGCCTTTGAATTTTAATATTCTGTCGTAGTTCATTTTTCCTCTCATTCTGTCGCCTCAGCGGCTTTGTTATTTTCATCGTCCTCTTTTATTTTATCATTCCCAGCCAATGGTATCAAAAGGCATTAATGGAAATAAGCCAAAAATAAAAAAAGCGTTTGCTATGCACTATATCATTAGATAAGGCAGATGGCAAGCGTTTTGGAGAAAATATATGCTGAAATGTAAAAATCAATATATTGAGCCGTGAATAAAAAGTTGTCGAATAATAACTGATATGATAATATATTCAGGTAAACAATAATTTGTATGTATTTTTTATTAAAGAAAGAGGGGGAAATATGTTTCAGCTTAACAATTTTTTGAACAATCAAAATATGAAGGTAATTGCTCAGAAAGGTCCGTTTCGTGTATTTGAACATGAAAAAGATTTGAGCGTAACGCCGTCAAATGCTATGGCAGCTTACTATGCGTCACAGATGAATGTCAGGAAACGCCAGTTGTTTGCGGAGCTTGGCGGCAGCGGCTGTATTACGCAGGCGGGCGCTATGCAGTGGATGCTTGGCAATGTCACAATGGACACAGGCATAAAGGGCGTAGGCAATTTCCTGGGTAAGATGGCGAGCGCGGCAGTGACAAAGGAATCCGTAGCAAAGCCTATATACCGCGGCGGTGGAGTGCTTATGCTTGAGCCTACATTTAAGCATATTCTTCTGATAGACGTATCAGAGTGGGGAACAATTGTGCTTGACGATGGTCTTTTCCTTGCCTGCCAGGATACGCTCACGCAGAAGACGATAGCGCGCAGCAATCTGTCTTCCGCAGTGCTTGGTAAAGAAGGGCTTTTTAATCTTTCGCTTTCGGGAAAAGGAATAGCAGCGTTGGAGAGTCCCGTGCCTATGGAAGAACTTATAGAGTTCAACATTGAGAATGATGTCGTAAAGATTGATGGAAATATGGCTATTGCATGGTCAGGCTCTCTTGACTTTACAGTGGAAAAATCAGGCAAGAGCCTGTTGGGTTCCGCGGTATCGGGTGAAGGTTTTGTAAACGTATACCGCGGCACGGGCAAAATTCTGATGGCACCCACTCTATAATAACATACGTTATCCATATCAATGGCGGCAACGGCTAGAACAATGGCAATGACAGGCGGCGGGACGTTCGGCATGGGCAAAAGTACGGCTGATAGGGAGGCAGGTAAATGCTCAAAATATTCAACAATATGCAGCGCTTTAAAAGCATAAACAAAGTGGCAGATATAACGCTTAAAACATTTGACAATAAATCCCGACAAAGCTCTGATCTGCTCGATTTTATATCAAATACCGCCCTGCCTTTATTTAAAGAGGGAAAAATAGAGGCGGTCTGCGCACTTCAAGAGGCGTTTGCGTTTGAAGACGAAAAGCAACTCCATATTGAGATTGCAGATGCTTATGTGCATCTGTTGGCTGAGAACACAGTAAAGGGCTTGATTTACATTTCTGAAAACTGCCGCAATTCTATGTACGGCTATTTTGATTTTAAGGGAAATGACTGGAAAAATACAGATATGTCAAGAAAGCACTTTGAGCATCTAAGCTGTGAACAGTATATTGCTGTGCTGAAGCTTGGCACATTTCATTCAGACGGCTACTGCCGCCAAAGGTGTATGGAGGAGCTTGCGGCGTATTCGGGGGCGCTGCCGTTTTTTATATTGAGAATGAATGACTGGGTGAAGAAGATAAGGGACAGGGCGTATGTCCTTGCGCTTGGACAGCTTGAACGCTGTGGCATATATGAGCTTTTATATTCTATTCCTATGCTCGATAAGCTGAGAGGCTCAGGAAGGCGTGACAGGGAATGTTTGCAGAAGTTTGAAGAACTTTTTGCGCAAAGCATTATCAAAAAAATGCCAGAGATAGAGCTTTGCGAAGTGCATACATATGAGGCTGCGATAAAAAATGCTGTTTACCGTTTTATAAATAAAAACCAACTGTTATCTAATGGGGCAATGGATACGCTTTTGGACTGTGAGAAGGAAAGCTATGGAAAACGTTTGATAACGCTTGGTATTTTTAAACATTACGACTGCAGCTTTGCCCAGATACAAAAATATCTTGAAAATAAAAGCGCTGTGGTGCGCTACGAGTCGCTTGTATATTGGTATTATACAAGGGCAAAAGAGCCTTGGGAGGGCTTGGAGCGGCTCTTGATGGATAAGACGAAAAGGATAAGGCTTGAAACAGCATATATTCTCAAAAAACATGATGTGCTTGAGCCGATAGAATATTACAGGGGGAAACTTAAAGAGAACGTTACCGCGGCTGCTTTGTATGGCATAGGAGAACAGGGAAAGCAGGAGGATATAAGCCTGTTGGAGCCGTATCTTGAATGCAGCGATGAGCGTTTGGCAAAGGCTGCGCTGTCGTCGTATTTAAGCCTTGCGGGCGAGGAGGGAGCGGATATCTGCTGGAAATATCTGACTGGTGACCGCGCTGTCTTCAGGAAAACAGCATATCTTGCAGCCAAACGACATGATATTCATTACGGCTCTAAGCGCTTATATGATGAGATTTTGAAAAGTAAAGATGAGATGGCAAAGAATTATCTTATAAAGCTTATATGCATAGAGCCATCAACCTGGGAACGCCTGCCGTATCTGTTAAGGCTGTGGGGCAGCAGCAGTCAGGAGGAAGAACAGAATATGCAAGCCGTTTATGCTGCGATAGGCAAAAGAAGTATGTGGGCAAAGGTAACGCGTGAAAATGCAGAGGAAATAAAACAGGCATTGGCAGATATAGAATATTCTGTAAAATATAAGGAGGGGTACAATCAGATAAAAAAACAGATATTATTTGAATTGAAGCATGTGACGGTTTAGAATTTATCGCCATGCTGCAGGCTGTCATGCTGTGCTGTGCAGAACATTTATCATTTATCTTTTAGTGAAGATTTGGCAATGGATTAAGGGCATAAAGCAATTAAAATGAGAAGTATTTAGGAGAAATTAAAAGAAATAAGAAAAAATAAGAAAAATTCCCCAATCAAGCAAAAAAACAGCCGTTATTTTGAATGAATAATAACGGCTGTTTTTGACATCGAAAAAATTTTTATGCTTTCCAGACAAAATCCTACTAAACAACTAATGTTTTTTATATTCAATCGCCGCCTCAATAAATCCTCTGAAAAGCGGGTGTGGTCTGTTGGGGCGGCTCTTTAATTCGGGGTGCGCCTGCGTGGCAATAAAGAACGGGTGATTGGGAATTTCAACCATTTCCACTATGCGACCGTCGGGCGAAAGCCCTGATAAAAGCATACCCTTTTCCGTGATGGCGGCGCGGTAATCATTGTTTACCTCATAGCGGTGCCTGTGGCGTTCGTTGATGACTTCGCTGCCGTAAAGCTTGTACGCCTTTGAGCTGGGATTGAGGTGGCACGGATATGAGCCAAGCCTTAAAGTGCCGCCGATGTCCTCCACACCGTTCTGATCCGGCATAAGCGCGATGACAGGGTGCGTCGTATTGGGATCGAGCTCTACGCTGTGGGCATCGTGATAGCCTACCACATTTCTTGCAAACTCCACGATTGAAAGCTGCATGCCAAGGCACAGGCCGAGGAACGGGATATTATTTTCGCGCGCGTATTTTATCGCATAGATCATGCCGTCTATTCCCCTGTCGCCAAAGCCGCCTGGAACAAGCACGCCGCTTACATCTTTAAGCGTGTCCGCGACATTTTCGGGGGTTACAAGCTCTGAGTCAACCCATTTTATATTGACAGTCGAGTGCTGCGGGATACCGCCGTGCTTTAACGCTTCGACCACGCTGATATATGCGTCGTGGAGCTGCGTGTATTTGCCGACAAGCGCGACAGTGACCTCCTGAGTGGGGCTCTTTAAGTCCTCCACCATTTTTGTCCAGTCGTCAAGATCGGGCTCGGGACATTCAAGGTGCAGACATTCGCAGGCTACCTCGGCAAGATGCTCCTTTTCCATAGCAAGCGGGGCTTCGTATAAATATTCCACGTCAAGGTTTTGGAGTACGTGGGAGTTTGGCACATTGCAGAAAAGGGCGATTTTATCCTTTATGCTCTGCTCAAGCTCGCGCTCGCTCCTGCATACGATAATGTCGGGCTGGATGCCCATGCCCTGCAGTTCTTTTACGCTTGCCTGCGTGGGCTTGGTCTTCATCTCCTGCGACGCGCGCAGGTATGGAATGAGAGTGACATGTATAAGGATAGCGTTTTCGCGCCCTACCTCGTGCTGGAACTGACGTATCGACTCCAGAAACGGCTGGCTTTCAATATCGCCTACTGTGCCGCCTACCTCTATGATGGCTATGCGCATTTCGGGATCGGTGAAATTCCTGTAAAAACGGCTTTTGATTTCATTCGTGATGTGCGGAATGACTTGCACAGTGCCTCCGCCGTAGTCGCCCCTTCTTTCCTTTTGAAGTACGGACCAGTACACCTTGCCTGTCGTGACGTTTGAATTTTTGTCAAGACTTTCGTCGATAAAACGCTCGTAATGCCCTAAGTCTAGGTCAGTCTCGGCGCCGTCGTCAGTGACGAACACTTCGCCGTGCTGTATGGGATTCATAGTGCCCGGATCGATATTTATGTAGGGATCAAATTTCTGCATAGTAACCTTGTACCCCCTCGCTTTCAAAAGACGCCCGAGCGACGCGGCTGTGATGCCCTTTCCAAGCCCTGAAACAACTCCTCCCGTGACAAAAACATACTTTACCGGCATAACTTTTCATTCCTTTCGTGATAATTAACGCTTTAGGTGTCTGTGAAAATTTTTCAAAATTTCTGTTGGGCGAGGTTTTTGCAGTTTATATATTCAAAAATTTCGAATGTATTTTCGCGGCAGCCTAAAGTATAAATACAATATATTTGCTTATTATACAACAGTAAGGCATAAAAAATCTATAGTTTTTTACAAAATATTTATATATCTTAGGTTGATTTATGAACCTCAAATATCTATAATTAAAATTGAATGTTTTTACTTTGGCAAGGTGAAAAATTTATAATATAACAGTACCCGATACGGAAAGGATATTCTAACAAAAATGGACAACAATCAGTTAAACAATTATGACAACAATTCAAACCGTGGCAATGGCGGCAACGGTCAGAACAATGGCAATGGCAGCGGCGGCGGGTCAAACGGCGGCAAGGATCCCAAAAAGCAGAGCCTGCTTATTATGCTGATAGCGGCGCTGCTTTCGCTTCTGTGCATCAGCTATTTTATGCGCGCCGTGACTAACGCCACCAACAGGGTGATAAGCTATAATGAGTTTATCAGTATGGTAGACGCGGGCGAGGTGGAGTCGGTAACAATCGAATCAAATCAGATAGTTATTGAGCCAAAGACAAAAGAGCCCGAGGAAGGCGTCTTTTACTATTACCAGCCGACGATTACCTATACCACGGGCAAGGTTGAGGAGGATGAGACGCTTACAAAGCGCCTTCTTGACGCGGGAGTGGAGGTAAACGGCACCGTGCCTGACGGTTCGGGCATAATACTGTCGCTTTTGTATTACATTGTTCCCGTGCTGCTTATGTGGGGGCTTTTGAGCCTACTGCTGCGCAAAATGACGGGCGGCGGCGGAGCGTTCGGCATGGGCAAAAGCACGGCTAAGGTGTATGTGCAGAAGGAAACAGGCATTACTTTTAAGGATGTCGCGGGCGAAGACGAGGCGAAGGAGTCGTTGCAGGAGGTTGTGGATTTCCTGCATAACCCTGGAAAATACGCCAAAATAGGCGCTAAGCTGCCAAAGGGCGCTCTGCTTGTAGGTCCTCCCGGCACGGGCAAGACAATGCTTGCCAAGGCAGTGGCGGGTGAGGCGCATGTGCCGTTTTTCTCGCTTGCAGGCTCTGACTTTATCGAGCTGTATGTCGGCGTGGGCGCGTCGCGTGTGCGTGATTTGTTTAAAGAGGCGGAAAAAAATGCACCGTGCATTATATTTATAGATGAGATTGACGCTATCGGGCGTAGCCGCGATTCAAAATACGGCGGCGGCAACGAGGAGCGCGAACAGACGTTAAACCAGCTGCTTTCCGAAATGGACGGTTTTGACGGCAAGAACGGTATTATCATACTAGCGGCGACAAACCGCCCTGAAATTCTCGACAAGGCGCTGCTGCGCCCTGGGCGCTTTGACAGGCGTATCATAGTGGATAAGCCGGACTTAAAGGGCAGAGTCAATATTTTAAAGGTTCACTCAAAAGACGTGCTGATGGACGAGACTGTAGATTTGGACGCTATCGCGCTTGCGACGAGCGGCGCTGTGGGCGCGGACCTTGCGAATATGATAAACGAGGCGGCAATCAACGCCGTAAAAGACGGCAGGGATTTTGTGAGCCAGAAGGACTTGTTTAACGCGGTAGAGGTGGTGCTTGTCGGCAAGGAAAAGAAAGACCGCATTATGAGCAAGGAGGAGCGCAGGATTGTGTCGTACCACGAGGTGGGGCATGCCCTTATAAGCGCGTTGCAGAAAAACTCTGAGCCTGTGCAGAAAATCACGATTGTGCCGCGCACGATGGGGGCATTGGGTTATGTTATGCATGTGCCCGAAGATGAGAAATACCTCAATACGCAGGCTGAGCTGCACGATATGATAGTAGGGCTTCTGGGCGGCCGCGCGGCGGAGGAGATAGTGTTTGACACAGTGACGACAGGCGCGTCAAATGATATCGAGAAGGCGACGAGCATAGCGCGTTCTATGGTTACGCGATACGGCATGAGCAAGAAATTCGGCCTTATCGGTCTTGAAACGGTTGAGAGCCAGTACCTTGAGGGCAGAAGCGCGCTCAATTGCGCGGACAATACGGCTGCGGAGATAGACGCCGAGGTTATGAAGCTTTTGAAGGAGGCGTATGACGAGGCGCTTGCGCTGCTTAAGGATAACCGCGACGTGATGGACAAAATCGCCGCGCATCTGATAGAAAAGGAGACAATTACAGGCAAGGAGTTTATGAAGATTTTCCGCGAGGCAAAGGGGCTGCCTGAGCCTGAGGAAAAGACTGACGAGGCGGAGAAGGCGGATGCGGCAGACAATGCGCAGAGCGGGGAAAACGCAAAGGCGGACGATAAGACGCAGGCAGAGGGAAATGCTGAGGCAGGCGTTAAAGCGCAGACAGAGGAAAATGCCGAGACGTCAAAAAAGCCAGATGTGACTGATATGCAGCCTAAACCGCAGCCGACGGGAGTTTATGTCGGCGGAGCAGGATTTTCAGCAGCTTTAAATAATGCTGAAAATGGTGTTAGCAGCCACATTGACGGAAACAATAGTGAAAGCGATAATGATGGCAGCGACAATAGCAACAACAGCGGTGACAGTAACAACAGTGGTGACAGTGACAACAGCAATAATAACAATAGTAATGACAGCTCTGATAATGGTGGCATCAATTACGGATTTGACAGCGGCAAAGATGTGAGTGGCGGCAAGAAGGAGGAAGGCTCAAAATTTGGCGCAGTCTGGGAGCGGAATATAAACGGGGACAGAAATTAAAATTATAAAGCATTGGTTATACACCCCATAAAGACCTTTGAAAAGCGGCGGCGTTCGGCAGGACATTAGCGTTGCTGGTGTCTTTGCGTTAAGCGAAGTCGGTTTGCGCTTGATTTTCAGGTTTAAGTGGGGTGTATGATTATTTCAAGCAGGTGTGCAGTTATGAGGTAAAATATGTCTGAGGAAAAGGAATTTGACATAAAGGAGGAGCTTGCCAAGCTTCCAAAAAAGCCAGGAGTATATATTATGCGCGACGCGGACGATGACATTCTCTACGTGGGAAAGGCAAAAATCCTCCACAACCGTGTCCGCTCCTATTTCAAGGAAAATATCGGCAGGGGACCGCAGATTGACAAAATGGTGTCGCTTATCGCGCGTTTTGAGTACATAGTGACAGACTCGGAGCTTGAGGCGCTTGTGCTTGAAAACAACCTTATAAAAGAGTACAGCCCCAAGTACAACACTCTGCTTAAGGATGACAAAACATATCCTTATATAAAGGTCACTCTAGGCGAGGACTATCCGCGCATTATGCTTGTGCGCAAAATGAAAAAGGATAAGGCAAGGTACTTCGGGCCTTTTACGAGCGGCGGGGTAAAGGAAACGATAGACCTTATAAACAAGCTCTATCTAATCAGGACATGCCGCCGCAATCTGCCGAAGGATTTCGGAAAGGAGCGCCCGTGTCTTAATTATCACATCAACCAGTGCTGCGCGCCGTGCCAGGGGAATATTTCCAAGGAAGATTACGCGCATAGGATAGAGCAGGCGATAGATTTCCTGAATGGAAAGCATCAGCCAATCGTCAAGGAATTAAAGGAAAAAATGCAGAAGGCTTCCGAAAATATGGATTTTGAGGAGGCGATAAAATACCGCGATTTGATTGAGAGCATCAGGAAAATCAGCGAAACGCAGAAGATGTCCGACAACGCGGGCGAGGACAAGGACATTATCGCGCTTGCGATAGACGGCAATGAGACAGTGGTTCAGGTGTTTTTCCTGAGAAACGGCAGGCTTATCGGCAGGGAGCATTTTTATATGACACAGGTGGAGGAGCCGTCGGCGGGCGGCATACTTACAAGCTTTGTCAAGCAGTTTTACGCGGGTACGCCGTTTATACCGCGTGAGATTATGCTGCAGGAACCGATAGAGGACATGGAGCTTGTGGAGCAGTGGCTTACTGACAAAAAGGGCGGCAGGGTGCATTTGAGAGTGCCGCAAAAAGGCGATAAGGAAAAGCTTGTCGATCTGGCGGCAAAAAACGCGCAGCTTGTATTGAGCCAGGACAGGGAGCGCATACGCCGCGAGGAGGGCAGGACAATCGGCGCGGTGAAGGAGATAGAGGATATTCTCGGCATAAGCCCGCTTACGCGCATGGAGGCGTTTGACATTTCCAATACGAGCGGATTTGCAAATGTCGGCTCTATGGTGGTGTATGAAAAGGGTAAGCCAAAGCGCAGCGATTACAGGAAATTCCGCATGAAGACTGTGGCGGGACCTGATGATTACGCCTGCATGCGGGAGGTGCTTACGAGGCGTTTTACGCATGGGCTTGATGAGAGGAAAGAGGCTGACGAGCGTTTTGGCAGCTTTACGCGTTTCCCCGATTTGCTTTTGATGGACGGCGGGCGCGGTCAGGTAAATGTCGCTTTACAGGTGCTTGATGAGCTTGGGATTGATATTCCCGTGTGCGGCATGGTGAAGGACGACAAACACAATACAAGGGGGCTTTATTTTAACAACAGGGAGCTGCCAATCGACAAGCACAGCGAGGGTTTCAAGCTTATCACGCGTATTCAGGACGAGGCGCACAGGTTTGCAATCACTTATCACAGGTCGCTTAGGAGCAAGGCGCAGATCCATTCGGTGCTTGACGAGATTAGTGGCGTAGGCCCCAGCAGGAGAAAGGCGCTGATGAGGCATTTTAAGTCGATTGAGGAATTGAAGGCGGCTGATGTCGGTGAGCTTTCGGCGGTTGAAGGGATTAGTGAGAGAGTGGCGAAGGAGATTTATGCGTTTTTTCATGATGGTGATGAACGGAGGGAGGGCTGATAATGGAGTTGAATTCAGAATTTAAAGGTCTTGTGGAGTATGCGATACAATGGGCTGGGCGGACGGGAATAACGCTTGACTACACAAGGGAGAGCATCAGGAGCGTAGATGATATTCTTTTGGCTTATCATAATAGGCTTGATAAATTTGACAGTGATGATGGCAAGGATTATTTATGGGACGTGGCATTTGCGTTTGGAATATATGTCGGGGAGGTAATGCTGCGTTCTGGTCTTGCTGAAAAGGGTTTTACGTGGGATTATGACGATAAAGGCGACGGGATTCCTATACTCAGTAATTCGGAGGATAAAAATAAAATTACGGCTTCACCTGTCACAAAGGCGCATAAGTGCATTATTAACGGTGAGGATGACATCGTGGAGTTTTTTGTTGATATGATATTTTCCCTTGCAAATGGCGACAAAATGCCAAAGACGGGAGTGCTGAGAGTGCCTGATGTTGAAACAAGCAGCGGTAAAATAATCGATAAGGTAGTTCTCAAAGAAACGGATTATTTTATAGACATTGTTGCGAAGGGCGAGGAGGATTTTGTGATTTTTAAATCTCATGACGGCTTTTTGCAGTTTTACGGTATCGGCGATCAATTCATATGTGAGGCATGGTTTACTTTGGGAGGCCGCAGGGCGTATCAGATGATTAATCCAAGCTGTGCAAATCGTGAGCGTGTAAGGCTTGTCACGCCGTATGGCGAATTTACGCCAAGAGAGCGGGGTATTATTTCGCGTGAACAGCTTGAATTTGCGGTGCGGGAATATTTTTCCAATTTAGACGAGGCGGATTTTCTTGAAAAAGTGCCGCATGAAGATTGTGAGTGATGCTTATCGCTGCGGCGGCTAGTGAGGGAAAATTGGCTGTGTAAATATATTTTTGATTGTGTTATAATATGAAAAAAGACAAACGGAGGTAAGTGCAGTTATGGTTTCACAGAAATACAAGGAAATGCTTAGTGCAAAGTCGGTTATAAGGGAGATGTCGGCGTGGGCTGTAAAGCGCGGGGCAGAGATTGGGTATGAAAATGTGTTTGATTACAGCCTTGGCAATCCTTCTGTGCCTGTTCCGCAGGAGTTTACGGACAAGATGATCGAGCTTCTGCAGACGCGCAGCGGCATGGAGCTTCACGGCTACAGCCAGTCGCAGGGCATTGTGTCCGTGCGTGAGAAATTTGCCGACTATTTGAACAGGACTTTTGGAATGAATTATACCGCGGAGCATATATTTATGACGACGGGCGCGGCGGGAGCGATTGCGCATGCGGTACGCGCTGTGACGCAGCCAGGCGACGAGGTTATCACGTTCGCGCCGTATTTTCCTGAGTACAATCATTATGTAAACCAGACAGGCGCGGTATTGAAGGTAGTGCCTGCCGACACAAAGAGCTTTCAGATAAATTTTGACGAGCTTGAAAAGCTTTTGAATCCAAAGACCATGGCGCTTTTGATAAATACGCCGAACAATCCATCAGGCATTGTGTATTCTACGGAGACAATCAAAAAGCTTGCCGCGCTTCTGGAGGAAAAGCAGAAGGAGTACGGACATGATATTTTCCTTATATCCGATGAGCCGTACCGCGATATAGTGTATGCGGGCGTTGACGCTCCTTATGTGTCGAAGCTTTATGACAATTCGCTCTCATGCTATTCTTATGCGAAGTCGCTCTCGATACCAGGCGAAAGGCTTGGATATATAGCAGCCAATCCTAAATGCACGGATTCAGAGCTTATCTCCGTGATGTGTTCGCAGATTTCGAGGGGCATAGGACACAACTGTCCGCCCTCTATCATACAGATTGCCGTGTCTGAGGTGCTTGGAGTGACGGCGGATTTGTCTGTGTACGAGAAAAATATGAACATTCTGTATGACGAGCTTGTAAAGCTTGGATTTGAGTGCGTAAAGCCGGGCGGCACATTTTATATTTTCCCCAAGGCGCTTGAGGAGGACTCTGTTGCGTTCTGCCAAAAGGCGCTTAAATATGACCTCGTGCTTGTGTCAGGCGATTCGTTTGGGTGTCCCGGGTATTTCAGAATGGCATACTGCATAGAAACGGAAAAGGTAGAGCGTTCGCTTGCGGCATTGCGTAGATTTGTTGAGAAAGAATATAACATTAAGAAACTCTAAGACAGTAAAAGACACTGTCTAAGAGTTTCTAAATGTTAAGAAAAAACGCAGGGGCGGCGTTTTTTCGGGCAGTGTAGACCGTGAAGTGACACTGTCTAAGAGTTTCTAAATGTTAAGAAAAAACGCAAGGGCGGCGTTTTTTCGGGCTGTATATAAACTACAATGCTGCGATGGGATAATTAAGGAAAGAAGGACTGAAAATAATGATTGACGCAGGGCTTGTCTTAGAGGGCGGGGGCATGAAGGGGGTATATACCGCTGGAGTGCTTGAATTTTTTATGGAAAAGGACTTGTATTTTAAAAACTGTTACGGGGTGTCCGCGGGGGCGTGCCACCTGTGCAGCTATATTTCCAAACAGAAGAAACGCGCGTACAGGGTGGCGCTTGACTACCTTGACGATAAAAACTACTGCAGCGTGAGAAGTCTTTTGACTACGGGCGACTTATTTAATGTGAAAATGTGCTATGACACAGTGCCAAACAAGCTCGATCCGTATGATTACAAGGCGGCGGCAATGTATGAGGGAAACGCCTATGCCGTCGTCACAAACATAAGGACTGGCGAGCCAGAATATATGCCGCTGCGCGAGCTGCACAAGGATATCATAGCTGTGCGCGCGTCTTCGTCGCTCCCGCTTGTGGCAAGGAACGTGAAAATAGGCAATGAATACTATCTTGACGGCGGCATATCAGACGCCGTGCCAATCAGAAGGGCAGTCGCTGACGGCAATGCCAAAAATGTAGTAGTGCTCACCAAGGAGGTTGGCTATGTCCGAAAGCCTGCTCCAAAATCAAACTTAGGGCTTATCTGGCTTAAATACGGCAGATATCCCAAGGTCTATGAGCTTATGGCAGACCGCCACACGCGCTACAATGACACACTGGATTTTCTGGAAAAAGAAAGGGCAGCGGGAAAGGCATTCGTGATACGCCCGAAAAAGCCAAACGACATAGGAAGGATTGAGAAGGACAGAAAGAAGCTCGAGTGGCTTTATGAGATTGGCTATAATGACGCGAAAGAAAGCTATGATGAATTAATGCGGTTTTTAGAGCAATAATATTTGAAAGGATTTTGGCTGATGTTAGAAATATTAAAGGCTGTTCTTTTTGGCATTGTGGAAGGCATTACGGAGTGGCTGCCCGTGAGCAGCACAGGACATATGATAATTTTGGACGAATTTATACAGCTTGACTGTACGCCTGAATTTCTTGAAATGTTTCTGGTGGTGATACAGCTTGGCGCAATAATGGCGGTTGTTATTTTATTTTGGAATAAAATATTTCCGTTTCAGTTCAAGGACAAAACAAAGCCTGTAATCGAGCAGGATAAAATAATGCTGTGGCTCAAAATCATAGTCGCCTGTGTGCCTGCGGCTGTAGTGGGGCTGTTGTTTGACGAGCTTTTTGAAAAGCTGTTTTACCACGCTATTCCAGTGGCTATTGCGCTTATCGTGTTTGGCGTCGCGTTTATCGTAGTGGAGCGCATGAACAAGGGCAGACGCGCAAAAATCAGAAAGCTTTCGGATATAAGCTTTAAGACGGCGCTAATAATCGGCGTTTTTCAGCTTATAGCCGCGATTTTTCCAGGGACATCAAGGTCGGGCGCTACAATCGTGGGCGCGCTGCTGATTGGCGTATCGCGTAAGGTGGCGGCGGAGTTTACATTTTTCCTCGCAATCCCCGTAATGTTTGGAGCAAGCCTCCTAAAGCTTGTGAAGTTTGGCTTTTCATTCACGCCTGACGAGTTTGCTATACTTATCGTAGGAATGGCTGTATCGTTTATGGTGTCGCTGTTTGTGATTAAGTTCCTTATGGACTATATAAAAAAGCATGACTTCCAGATATTTGGGTGGTACAGGATTGCGCTCGGGCTGGTGGTTATTGTTCTGGGAGTGACTGGAGTTATCGGGGTGTAGGATTATTATATTGATGGAAAGCATAAAGGGCTATGAAATTTTTAAGGATTTCATAGTCCTTTTTAGTGTATTAGGGCGAGACGATAAAAATAAAATCTGACAGTAGATAAATAATAGACAATGGTCAGTGAAAAAGCCATAGATAAAAGTAGGCTGTCCTGGAAAAACTGCGGAAGCGCAAGGTGGAAAAACTTGACAATATGGGGGGGGGGTAAAATGTAAGAAACAGGAGGCTGTCCTTGTGTCCGTTGTGGCTGCAATTGTGCTTGATTGCTACAGTCAGCGGTGCGACTGCCCCTTTTTTCGAGAAGCAGGGACGGACAGAGTTAGGAAGAGATTATGGAGGAAATAAGTAATGAGACTCAGGAGAGCGATGAACACAGCGTCGCAGATACGCCCTCTTTGGATATTTACGTTTGCAGTGCAACAGGCGTATCTGCTGGGGCAGGACGACGGAGGATGTTGTAAGTATCAGAAAAATTGAAGACTGGCATTACTGAGAAGATTGTAAAAGCGATCCGGAAAGCGAAGATGATTGAGAAAGATATCGGGGAAATCGTTATAAGTTCGAATCTTGATATTAATGAGCTAAAACATAATTTATATAAATAAAATTGAATAAAACAATTAGAAACTAAATAAAACTAATTAAATTAATTTAATAAAACAAAAAACGGTGAAAATCAGAAAGAAACATTGATGTTTGCAAATGAACGTAGTATAGTAATAATATTGGAGCTTAAGATTCAGACAGAGAAGTAGACGCTGGTTTTTGTTTTTGAAAGGATTTTACAAATGCAAACAGAAAAGTGGCTTTCAATGAAAGATATATGTAAACATCTTGGTGTGAGTAGAGATACAGTCATCAAATGGGTGAACGAAAAAGGTATGCCGGGGACACATATTGGTCGGCTGTGGAAATTTGATTCGGATGAAGTTGATGAATGGATGAAAGCCTACAGACAAAAACAACGCGAGGAGAAATAACTATGTTTAAAATAAAGTGGGATTTTGACAATAACGGAATCATATTGTCAGAATACATAGAAGAAAATGATTCGTTGAACTCTCCAAGACCGGTGTATATTGACGAATTTGATATGTTGGGACTGAGAGATTCTTTTGAAATACCCTCTTAAAATGTTCCGATATGTTGGGAAACAGACCGCAAGTATTTTTATAAAGGAGAGGTTATAGCGGAAACACAAAGGGGCAATATTTATGAAGACCCTAAAGTCATTGTTCATGAGGAGCATAAGGGTCGAAAACTTAATCCTATAGATGTGGATTTGGTAGTGGCAAAAAATAACAAGATGTTATCTGTTGCTGAAGATGAAGCAATGGATTTTATAAAAGAAAAGTATGAATACTATCAAAATAAAGTATCGGGATTTGTTGTTGCTTTTAGTGGAGGAAAAGATTCACAGGTCATATTGGATTTGGTTAGCAGGGTGATTCCGCATGAGAAATTCACATCTGTCTTCACAAATACGGGTATGGGACTACCTTGTACAATCGAAATGATGAAAACAACTGAGGCATCAGTTAAAGGGTAAGGCATACAAAAAAGAGTATTTTAATATAAGAAATTATCCCGCAGTGAGGGAATAAATATATACTCAATTTATACAATCAATGAAGAAACGAAGCACATAGAGGTATTTACTGATTGGGCGGAATATATTGTAAAAAATAGAAAACGTCTTGTGGAGTGGATAGATAACAAAATTGTTGCGTTTGTCTGGAGGTAGGATGAGTTATGATATATATAGATAATGCAGCTACTACAGAATTGGACGAAGATGCATTTGAATTGATGAAAAAATTTTTAAGATATGATTATGGAAATGCATCCCAGCCATATGAGTTTGGGCAGAAAATCAATATGGCAATAGCAGAAGCCAGGAAAACAATTGCAATGTGTATTGGTGCAGATCCAGAGGAGATATATTTTACATCTTGTGGAACAGAAAGTGATAACTGGGCTATTAAAATGGGGTCACGGGGAGTAGAACAGGTCATTACCACCGTTATAGAGCACCATGCAGTCCTGATTCATGTAAAGCTGTAGAGGCAATGGGAAAGATTGTGAAATATCTTTCAGTCAACGATAAGGGAGAGGTACAGCCAAGTGACCTTAACGAGATGTTAGTGGATAAACGTTCGTTAATTTCTGTGATGTATGCTAATAATGAGATAGGGACTTTAGAACCTATTAAAGACCTTGCTCGTATAGCCCATAATCACGGAGCACTTTTTCATACGGATGCAGTTCAAGCAGTTGGACATGTTCCTATTAATGTTCATGAATTGGGTGTTGATATGTTGTCTGCATCTGGACATAAATTTAACGCACCTAAAGGGATAGGTTTTTTGTATATAAAAAAAGGGGTGAACATAAAACCTTTAATTGATGGCGGCTCACAGGAAAACAGATACAGAGCGGGAACTGAGAATGTTGCTTCAATAGTAGCTATGGCTTGTGTATTGAAGAATAATTATAACAGTATGGCTGAGAATATAAAGCATTTAAATATGTTGGAAAACACAGTTATAATGAGATTAAAAAGTAGTGGGTTAGATTTCATTCGTAATGGAAGTACTAATCATATACCCGGAAACATTAATATTTCATTTGCTGGAGCAGATGGAGAGATGATTTTGCATCGGATGGATTTAAAAAAAATTTGTATATCTACGGGTTCTGCATGTGATAGTGTGAATACTCAGATTTCTCATGTAATTAAGGTGATAGCTGTTCCGGAAGAATATGCAGAAGGCACTGTTAGAATTTCTTTCGGAAAAAATAATACAGAATCTGAAGCAGAGGAAGTTGCAGATGCTTTAATAGATATTCTGAAGTAAAATCTAATGTTTGCAAAAAATATATGGCAAAAAGGCCTTTGATATAGATACTTTTGTATGGACACTCGCTGCAGTTCTCACATTTATAAATTGTTTTTTTCGCTTACATATGATGACAATATATGGAGAGGTAAAAAATTTGCTTGGTTATGCTCTTATAATGGTTAGATAATCGCGAAACTCACCAAGCTTGTTTGCAATCTTGAATTAAAACGAGGAAGGAGCTGTGCACGAATCCGTTAGAGCGACAGTTTCCTCTCGTTTATATTATAAAGGAATTTGGTGATAAATATATGACTGAAAGAAATATAATCATTTATATTCAAGATTTGGACATTTCTAATAGAAGCAAAAATGCATTGCTGCGAATGAAGATTATGACCCTCAATGAGCTTGAAAAAAGGGATAGTGAGGACATTTGCGCTGCCACGGGTATAGGTGATGACAGTATACAGGAACTTCTGGATGTTCTTGAACATATAGATGAGATTTTCGCCAGATTTGAGTCAAAAAAGCAAAGAATAGATGAAATATTTGATGATATAAAGGATTTTGATGTTGATGATATACCATTCTCTAACAGGGCTTTAAATTCTCTGAAGCGGACAAATATCTTCAAAGTTGGCGATATGATTCGTATGTCTCAGAAAGATATTATGGAGCTGCGTAACGTGGGTGTCTTGACGCGGGCTGATATTACTGCAGCAATTAATGCAATCATTGCAGAGGGTAGCGACTACTTTTTACATCCTCATTTGATTGTAAATGCAGATAGTGGTACAGAAGATTTGGCTTCTAACGAAGAACGAGATATGCGTATTGCAATGGTGACCGAAGAAGTTGGAAATATTTTGATAGACGAACTTAACTTTAGCACACGCGCATTTCGATGCCTGAAAAATGCGCATATTTTAACTGTCGGTGAGCTTATTTGCATGACAGAAAAAAATCTCACAGAAATCCGTAATATTGGAAATTTAACTAGGAATGAGATTCTGTCTATTATCGAAAGTATTATTTCTCAGGGGAGTTCCTACTTTGATTCGCATAGAATAGAAAAGGTAGATGAACCTGTTGCTATAGTAGGACCGAAAGAAAAAGGATTTGACTTTCCTGTTATTGATATTCTTTTTGAAAAATTTTTCTTCAAACCGATTTGCATGACAGAGTGGTTTGGACTGTCCCGACAGGGCATCTATAATGCATTGGATAAGAGGTCACCGAAGCGCCGAGAAAGCTGGACCGGAAAAGAACTTTCTGAACAAGAATATGAGATTCTGAAACAACTGGTCCAAAACAAAAAATTTGATTATAGTGATGACCAAACAACTTGCTGCTGCATGAATAACAGGCAGGATGATTTAGCTTGTTTTTTTATATACGAAGATGAGATTAAATGCTTTTTTCTAAAGGATCTTCCAGAGAAACTGCGAAACGAGATAGTAGTCTCGAATTATCATAGATATACAGAGCGGGAACTATCAGGTGAGGCAGAAGGCAGAATTGTGCATGTTATTACAAAGCCATTTTTCCTGCCGACTTATCCTGATAAATTCAGGGCGAATGCGCAGATTCGCGGTATGAGTTCAGATGAGTATTCAGTTTTTATTTCTGGGTACCCCGTTGTAGATCAGAGAAGTGTAACGGATGATCAGATTACAGCTTTCTTCGACGAGAACCTGGTTGATGGCAAAGTCTACATATCTTCTGATTCAAAAAACCAATGGATTAGGTCCCTGGCATCCAGAAATGGATATACCATTAAGGATTTTATAGAGCTATTTGGTTATGAGTCAAAACTTGGCGGAACAGAACTCACAACTGATGGAGCAAGAGAACGACATATAGAAGAACTGAGGCAGCATATTGTGCATGATAACGTGGTGTATATTCCTACCGATTCAAGAATCTATCGATTGCTGCAGACTTACACATACAACAAAGGCATTACGATGAATGAATATTTAAGAGATCTTGGATTTGTACGAACTGCTGAGAGACCGGATATGGCGGTAGATATCTTGGAAAAAGACATGAAAGTGCGCCAGGGGGAAGGAAAGTTTGAGGACAAGGTATTTGCACAGTACCCTTTGATTGGCAGCAAAATCCTTAAACCAGAAATGCTTGATAAGCTGAATAAATATTCTAGACAATATATTGATACTGTTTTGAGAGAACCATGGGCAAAGCTGTCTCTGCGTGCGGAAATGCAGATAACGTTGGCTTTAATCAATAATGCCAAGAACTGGAAAAATGAAGAGAACAGTAATTTTTGGAATTATATCGTTCTTCAATTTGGATACCGTGATGCAAGTGGTTCTGTAGTGCGCATTCTGCAGTCATCCCTTGAAAGTGCAATGAAGACGAATCAACGTCTCTTTATAGAGGATGCTAACGGTCGTGCATTTAAGTCCACAGTAGTTATTCACGCCCTTACAACCCGGAAATCGTGGATGGCACTGTTTGATTTTCTGTTCGATTTTTATAAAAACAATCTGAATTGGAAAATAATTCCGGGGGATTCTTTGATTGTAGTTATGATTAGGTCTCTCCAGCAAAAATTGGCTGGAGGTGGTAGCGAAGATACAGAATTGACGATCAGCTCAAGAGTATATTCTTTTCAGGAAGGTATTCGTAAACTGGTTCTGTTTAGACCTGTGTTTACCAGAGACCTGTTTGAGAAACTTATATCTAAGATTGCTTCTATGGTCAATTCTGAAAACAGACCGGTAAAGACCTATGAGGAACAGCTTTGCGAAGAATGGTTTAAGGAAAAGATTACGGCAATCGCTAATACAAAGCGTACGGAGCGTCAAAACCAGGGTGGACAAAAGGATGTCGCGATTGATTACTCCCGTATTCGTGCAAAGTACATTTTGAAGAATGAAACAGATATTCAGCTCGTTTTGCCAGATATTCGTTTGAAGAGCGGAGAAATCAACAGGGCCGTTATAACTGTTTATTATAATGGTTCCATTGCCTGCCAACAAAATATGAGCTGGTATGGAAATGAGCTGGGTAAAACTTTGAATGGAGTATCATTATCTTTGCCGGCGATTCCTATTAATACTGAGGCAATAGAAATTCAGGTTATAATAACCTGCGACAATGAAGAAATCTATAATTCCAAGGATACACTTAATCGCAGGACTTGGATTTTTTATGGCGGCGATGAATGTAATACCAGCCAGATAAAAAAAGATAATTATACACTTGTCATATCAAGAGCATCTGTACTGGAAACCGAGAATGCTGAGATTACAAAAATTGACGGATTTAAGAATTTAGGATTGCAGGCATTTTTTCTGGAGTTGAAAGACGGCTATGTTATAACAGTTGATGGTAGACTATTTGCTTTTGATAGTGAAAATGGAACAGATATACGTGTGATTGCGCCTTCAGAATCTTTGGCGTTTCCTCATTTAGAAGCAAACGGACAGGAATACTATTTCGCGTATCATAATAGTGTTTGCAGTATTATTCTGGGTAACTTGGATTATCTTCAACAGTTTGTAATTCTTCGTGATGGAGAACGGGTAGAATTTTCGTCGCTTCCGTCATCGAATAATGGGTTGGCTTTTACATTTTCTCTGTCGTGTGATAAAGACACTTGCAGACTTCAGGTTATTGACCTATCAAATGAACGTTTAATGTTTGATAAGAGCTTTATTCTTATCAAGCAAGCATCATGCAGCTTCGACAAAGAATTCTACTATTCTGTTTCTGATTATCAGAATGCCGAGTATCGGATTAACATTGACGATTTTTCAGAAAGTGTGTCATTCGATGCAGATGTCGGAGAAGTTATGATTCCATATAGAAATGGAGAGCTGCATGTTGCTATTCCAAAGATTGAGGTTCGTGAAACCAGTGGGATATGGATGAATGGTTCCGCACCAGCATGGTATATAGGAGATATTCCACAGACCAGTCTGCTGAAAGTTTCAGCGCCGCCGAAAGTAGATGTGAAGTTTCTTGTCGGCGGAAAAGATATTATGTATGACGGCCATGGATTGGTTACGCTTGGTAATGTCCTTCAATCTTTCTGTGATACCGAAAGTTTCTCTCTTGTAGATGTGCAGATGAAAGTTAGTGGTGTCAAGCAGAACAATGTATATCTGTTAGCCAGGGTTTGCTACAAAGAGAGATTCCTTGGTCGGCCGGAGTTCTGGACAGAAGCCAATAAGCTTTTCTGGAATCAGGGTGGCGCTTTTATTGGTAAACCTGAACGGACATTTACTCTATCGTTGTATGGAGAGGCTGATACTCCGATTGAATTTAAACTGGATGAAAACACAGAGTTTGTTGAGATTCCGGAAGATATGCCAATTGGAAATTATCGTTATGAGATTAGCATTATCTCTGGCAGTTTGTTTAAAAAGATGAAAGAAGTTATAGCAGAGGGTGATTGTGTTGTTGGCAATCGGAATTTGCTTCGTTTTAAAAATCGCAGAATCGTAGTTGATTCGATTACAGATGAGTTTAATGAAAGTGCCGGACACATACCAATTAAAGCCTGTTATATTGACAGGATAGAATTCCAAGGGATGGAGGATACCTCTGAAGGATATTGCCCGGTTTACAGTGGTGTGATGTACACCAAAGGATATCACGGGGAGAGATACGAATTTTCATTTGATAGTTATACCAACAAACAGGGTGTGACTAAAATGATGGTCAATCCGGTTCGAATTGTTTATATTGGCGATATTGCTCTTTGTATAACAGATTCAGATGGTGACGGACTTTATTATTACCATTACGATGATAAATATAAAAATACAGTCTATGCGCTGACAGATCACGAGTATACAAAGCAGAACAAGCATACTTACGCTAATGCGGATCTGTACTTGTATAGGACGGAAAGGATATAAGTATGTTCAGTCCAATTTCGGCGGCTAAAAACATAAAAGATGAATTTATTGGATACATATCCACATTGTTTCATATCTCTGATAAGGATTATGCGACACAGTTTGTATCTGCATTGCGGGCAGAAGGCGTGGTATCAAAAGGACCATACCTTGACGTAAGCGATTCTTATAAAACTGGCAAGAGTTTGGCACAAATGATTGAGGAGGGAGAGGCTTCGCCTCTTTTCAAAACACTGGAAGGTGATATCCCTGACGGAGAAAAGGAAATTCAGATTAACAGAGGACTTTATCTACATCAGGAAAGAGCACTTAGAAAAACAAATCAAGGCAAGAATCTGATTGTTACCACGGGTACCGGTTCTGGTAAGACAGAATGTTTCATCATTCCTATTATCAATCATTTGCTTAGGGAAGCAGAAGAAGGCACATTAACATCCGGAGTTCGCGCAATTTTGATTTATCCTATGAACGCTTTGGCAAATGATCAGATGAAAAGACTTCGTAATCTGCTGAAGAGTTATCCGAATATTACCTTTGGTGTCTATAACAGCAGCACCAAACAGAATGAGCAGGACGGTATTGCAGAATATGGAAAGGTATATAAGGATGCAAATGGCTATCCGCTCAAGCCTATCAAAAATGAGATTATTTCCCGTGATCAGATGCAGAAAACTCCACCACATATTCTTGTAACAAATTATGCCATGCTGGAGTATATGATGCTCCGGCCGAAAGATGATCTTGTCTTCTCTTGTGCTAAATTACGCTACCTGGTTCTTGATGAAGCTCATATTTATCGTGGTGCAACTGGAATGGAAACATCCTTGCTTTTGAAGCGTCTAAAGGCTAGAATCAGTAATCCAGCAAATGTGCTACACATCCTTACTAGCGCAACGCTTGGAGGAAAAGAAGCTGACGATGATATCGTTAAATTTGCTGATACACTTTGTGATACGAGCTTTCAGGCGGAAGATATTATTCGTTCACAGAGTGTAGTTCCCTCTTATGATAAACCATCAGAGGATATTCCACTTTCTATGTTTGCGGATCTTGTTGACCCCAAGAAACCGCTGAATGCAATTGCAGAAGATTATGGAATGACCATTCTAGAAGGGCAGCCGGATGCAGAGTTCCTGTATGATCTTTGTGTAAGTGCATCTGTATATCGTCAACTGCGTAGTATTACCCGTCGACCGATGACTATTCCGGAAATTACCAGAGCACTAAGAATAACGCATGACGTTACGGAGCAGGACATTGTAAATATTATCAGTGTGGCGACACAGGCCACTAAGAGCAAGTCTGACCTTATTAAGGCACGTTATCATATGTTTGTCAAGGCACTCGAGGGTGCATATATTACGCTTGGACAGCACAAAAAGTTGATGCTGAACCGCAATCACAGTACAGTGATTAATGGTGAAGAATGGAAAGTGTTTGAATGTGCTGTTTGTGATGATTGCGGGCGTATTGCCGTAGCCGGCCGCGAAATTGATGGTAAACTGGAGTTTGCAAATGATTCTTATGATCCGGATATCGAATACTATATGCTTCGCGACAGCCATGATACTGACCTGGATGATGAGGAAGATGATAACTTTGAAATTGGGAAAAATGATTACTTGCTGTGCTCCAAGTGTGGTGCTCTAATACACGAGAGCTTGAAATCAGATCCTCCATGTACATGCGGTTTTAGTCGTTACGTCAGAATTCGAAAGGCAAAGAAAAGCGGAGCCCGCGGTGATGGAAAATGCCCGAGCTGCAACTTTGGAAATTTCAAGACATTTTATCTTGGTTACGATGCTGCAACAGCAGTACTTGGAACGTCCCTATTTGAGGAACTGCCGGAGAGTGAGAAGATTCTGAAGAGTAAGCGTACGGAACCTGGAACCAAGAGAAGTCTTTTTGGCTCTTCAAAACGGTCGGCACAGGTAGATATTATAAAAAGAAAGCGGCAGTTTCTGGCTTTTTCGGATAGCCGTGGTGAGGCAGCATTCTTTGCCTCTTATATGACAGCTTCTTATAGTGAATTTCTTCGCCGTCGTGGAATCTGGCATGTTGTTGATAAGAACCGTGATAATATGGCTGTGCATCCATGGGAGATTCAGCATTTTGTTGATGAACTGACTGCTTATTTCGATTCCTGCAGGACATTTGCAGAGCCTGGTGATAAGGGAACAGAAAACCTTACGGCTATCAGTAGAAAGAATGCCTGGATTGCGGTACTTAATGAGATGGTTAACGCTCGTCGAAGTACTAGTCTTGTGTCTATGGGTATTATTAAGTTCAACTATAAGGGCAATAGCGAAGAAGCGATGATTGGTGTGGCAGAGAACTATAATCAAAATGTTCAGGATGTTAAGGCACTCTTTGATTTGCTGGCAATGGATATTGTCTATCATGGTGCCATCGAGGGTGACTGTGAATTGACTGATGCTGATCGAGAGTATATTTTCTATACAGCAAAAGCGAAACGTGTAAAGCGCTGTAAAGATCTGGATAAAGACAAGAAGAAAGCCTATCTTGCCGGCTGGTCATCAACTGTCAGAAAGAATGGGAATCTGCTTAAAAACGGACGCCTGAAAAGAGTAATGAAAGTTCTCGCTCTGGACGAGACATCAGCCAATGAACTTTTGCAGATTTATTGGGATGAGGTCCTCAGAGGAGATGAACCGCTTTCTACTGCGGGCAATGATGAATTTTATTTTAATACAGAGCGATTTACAATCGGTGCCGGGACAAAAGATGTGCCAATCTATGTATGTGATGTTTGCGGCAAGACCAGTATGATAAATTGCAAGGGTATGTGTACAACTCTGAAATGCGGAGGACATCTGAGACAGGTTACACATACAAGCTTGCTGGAAGACAATCACTATGCGAAGCTCTATCAGTCAAGGTTAATGCAGCCACTGCATATTAAGGAGCATACGGCTCAGCTTGGCCGTGAAGAGCAGCAGAAGTATCAAGAGAGGTTTGTAAATAAAGAGATTAATGCCCTGAGCTGTTCTACAACGTTTGAAATGGGTGTTGATGTTGGTGATTTGGAAACGGTTTATTTGCGTAATATGCCGCCTTCCCCAGCAAACTATGTACAGAGAGCCGGTCGTGCAGGACGTGGAAAGAACGCCGCGGCATTTTCGTTGACGTATTCAAAATTGAGTTCGCACGATTTTACCTACTACAAAAATCCGGAGAATATGATTACCGGAAAAATTGGAGTTCCATTGTTCACTGTAAGGAATGAGAAAGTTATTCTTCGTCATATATTTGCGGTTGCGCTAAGCGATTTCTTTGCAAAGCAGGTGGATGTTTATCATTCCAATAACGCTGATGTGCTCCTGAATGGAGATGGATGGGAGCGACTTTGCGCTTATCTACAAAGTAAACCTGAGCACTTGAAAGAAATCTTGAAAGCATCCATTCCGGAAAGTATGCATTCTATTATGGGAATCACTGATTATTCCTGGATTGATAAGCTGATTGGGGATGACGGAGTACTGAGGGTTGCAGTGGATGAATTTCGACAAACAGTGCAGTACTATATTGACGAATACAACAGGCTTCTTGCAGATGGACTCACTCAAGAGGCCGCTGCAATCGAAAAGAAGTTATGGTCATATCGGCGCAGTAAAGATGATAACCGTGGACGCAATGAATTAATTGAGTTTCTGGTAAGAAACAATGTTTTGCCGAAGTACGGCTTCCCGGTTGATACGGTAGAGCTTTATCAAAACGCTAACTCAGCAACAGATAGGAGATTACAGATGGTACGTGATTTGCAGCTTGCTATTTCGGAGTATGCTCCGGATGCGCAGGTTGTTGCAGATGGGAAGCTGTACACAAGTAGATATATTCGTAAACTTCCACAAACTACAGGGCAGGATTGGGAGACTGCTTACATTGCCCGATGTGATAATCTTTCCTGTCTGACTTGGAATCATAGATCCATGGAACTGGATTCTTTTGGAGAAGAATGTGTTTCCTGCCATGAGATTATTCCAAGATTTAGGTGGAAGCAAGCTATTGAACCGCGTAAAGGTTTTGTGGCAGATGCAAAGCCTAAGGATGTTCCAATGCGTAAGCCGGACAAGGCGTATCGAAGTGATGATTTTTATATTGGTGATGCTCAGCGACAGATTATGCAGAAGTATGCCTTTGTAATGAACGACGGTAATCGCTTCCAAATGGAAACTTCCGTCAATGATTCTCTGATGGTGGTCTGCAATGATGATTTCTATGTTTGCCCTCATTGTGGTTATGCAGAGAGTGCGACGGAAAATATGGAGGCTGCAAACTTTAATTCTCATCAGTGCACGCTGGAAAGGATACATATTACACCCTGGGGAAAGAAGTGCGAGGTTAAACTTGTTAAGAACAAGCTTTGCCATGTCTTTAAGACAGATGTTGTTCGTCTGGTATTTGCCACGCCTCAGGCTGGAAGTCAAGATGTAATGCTGTCTGTTATGTATGCGTTATTGGAAGCTTTATCCGCTGTTCTAGATATCGAACGTAATGATATCAAGGGCTGCTTACACAAAATCGTTTATGATAACAGACTGATTTATTCAATTGTTCTTTATGATGCGGTGGCAGGTGGCGCTGGCCATGTGAGAAGACTGGTGACAGAAGACGGAATCAAGTTCCGCCAGGTAGTTGATAAGGCAATCGCTATCACAAAAGGATGCAATTGCTCACCGTCTTGCTATAGTTGCCTGAGAAATTATTATAACCAGAAGATTCATGATAAGCTGAATAGAAAGTATGCTTATGACTTTTTGGAGAATTATGTAGGTGAGATTGAACCAATAACCAACGAAGAGTTCGAGAAAGGTACCGCTACAGTTTTTTGAATTATTGATAAATTTTCACGAACGAATTAAACTAGTATAATACATTCTAATTGGATATACATTTTGCCTGCGATGTGGTATCATGTATACATACCATGATACGGAGGTGTAACCAATGAAATTTACATTGCAACCTGAAGATAAAAT
>CANQHZ010000034.1 GCA_947623805.1 uncultured Lachnospiraceae bacterium
ATTTTTTTATAATATTTTACTGTCCAATCCCCGCAAGGAAATCAAACACGCCCGCGATGTTTAGACGCCCGTATCCCCACTCGCGGTTTGGGTATTCGAGGAAATCGTCTCTCTCGGCGCCGCGTATCAAATAGTTTTTTATGTTTATCGAATTGACAAGAAAATCATTGCCCTCCACTACCGCCCACTGCATTAGCTGGGCGCACCCGCCCGCCGTTATTGCCGCCGAGATGCTTGAGCCTGCGCGCTCGCCGAATGGTGTGGACACGTTTACACCCGGGGCCGCGATATCGGGCACTATTAAATTATCCCGCGCATAGCCCCTGCCTGATGAGGAAGAAATACTGTTGTTTGACGTTCGGTAATTTGCCACGGTGACGACGCCGTACACATAGCCCGGCTCCGTGATTGTGACATACGGGCTGGGTTCCAGGAAATACGTTTCCGAGGACAAAAACTGCGTAATCGGCAGCCATATGTCAAAAGCGCCGCCGACAGCCATTCCCTCGGAATTTACGCGTATATTCCACACTCCCGCCGTGGGGTTGGTAAAGCTCAGGCGGATAAGCTCCGCCCCCGAAGTCTGCTCGACGAGTAGATATTCTATAAGTATCCTCGTTTTTTCATACACAAAATTAAATTCCTGCGGAGCGTTTCCGCGCGGATTGTTCCATCTTATACTTTCGCCGCCGGGGGTGCGTATCGTGGCATTGTATAAATAAGGCGCGTTCCCCCACACGTCCATCACAAAGCCATTTTCATTTTCGCCCACTCTAAGCTCTACGTCCTGATATGTCTCGCGCATGCTTATCTCGCCGTGAAAGTGGTGCGCCGCGTTGCCCTCGTTGCCCACTGCCACTACAAATACGCGGCTTTTCTGCCTGCTCAAATAATCCATATAGTTGCCGAGCATTCCAAGCCCCATATGGTCGCCCGTGCTTGTGCCTATGCCAAGGCAGACTACGAGCGGGCGGCTCAAAACCTCGACATATCGCTGCAGATACTGCACTGCCTGGATTATGTCCGTCTCGCTGTAACACGGCACGCCCATCGGTATTTTATAGTAGTCGCGCAGGTACGGCTTTGCCTCCTTGAGTTTTACCACAACTATATCGCTGTCCGGCGCGGCGCCCACAAATCTTCCGCCATCTATAGAACTCCCCGCCGCCACGCTTGCCATTGCGCTGCCGTGACCGTTTACGTCTGTACTCGGCACTATCGAAAACGGGTTGCTATCTTCAAGCGCCTCGTTAATCATCTCGTTTGTGTACTCGCTGCCGTATGCAAAGCCCTCCGGCGGAGTTCCCGTCTGAATAGTCTGGTCCCATATGCTCAAAATACGGCTTTTCCCCGCAAAGTTTCTAAATACAGGCTCCTGATAGCGTATTCCCGTATCTATAAAACCCACGACTACATTTTTTCCCGTAAGACTAAGCGGCGGCCTTTGAATTTCCAAAATCCCCGATGCCGAAAGACTAAGCGTGTTTAAGTTTGTGCCTTGACCTGGAAAGCTTGGCGGACTTTCCATAAGCCCGTAGCATTTTGGCAGAAATGAATAGAAAGACCTCCTAAAATCCGCGTTGCTGTTTATTGCCGCTGTTTTGTTTATGTAAGCCACTACAAGATTATTATTCACTACATGAAGACAATAGTCATCGCCTATCTGCCGCAAACTGTCCTCTTTTAAGGTAAAGTCTATAATCCAGTCACTGTAATCATTTGACAAAATACGTTCTTTGCAGGTCAAGCTTATACCTCGCGTAAAATAGTCGTTGTTACCCATTATATGCGACGGCGCGCCTTGTGTTTCGCGTTTTGCCTACTTTTTTACCGCCTGCCTTAATTCTTTCCGCTGCGTTCAAACCTTATATTGTAGCGTGGGCGGCTTGCAATCTGATAAAAGCACACGGAGACAAGCACTACGCCTACGGCAAGGCCGATTGCAATCAGAACAGTCTGGCCGCCAAGCACATCCGTTTTCAGCTTATCCCCGTCTACCATCGCGCTCATCGTATAATAAAGGCGTCCGCCCGGCACAAGCGGTATTATAGACGGTATGAGAAAAACCGTGGCAGGCGCTTTTACAATTCTTGCCATAATCTCTGCGTAAAACGTCGCTATCGCCGCGGGTATCATATTCTGTATAAGAAGTGAGAGACCGCTTTCCGCGCAGATGAAATATATAAGCGTCGTCAGCGTACCGCCTATGCAGCAGTAGATTATGCGGCTTTTCTTTACATTGAATAAAAGGCTGTAGCCAAGCGTGCCGATAAGAGATGACACGAGTATCACAAAGTAATCATTCATAAATTTCGTTATTTCCGCTGTCACTTTCGCTAACCTCCTGATTTTTAACGATGCTTAGATAAGCACAAGCGCAATACCAAAGCCGACGGCTATCGCTATAGCCATCATAAGCGCCTCTGCAAGTCGCAGTATTCCCGTAATAATATCTCCGCGCATCATATCTCTCAGCGAATTTACTATGCCTATTCCCGGAATTAAAATCATTATGCTGCCTATCATAACGCTGTCAATGTTTACTCCGATATGCGCATTGACGGTAAATATACACGCCATGCCCGCAACAATCGAACTTATCAGACTGTAAACCACTCTGTTTTTGCTATGTGACGCAAAAACAAAATCCCATGCGTAAAGTATGATACCGACAAGCCCCGCCGCTACACCGTCTCTAACATTTCCGCCGAAAAATACCGCAAATGCGGCGGCTGTAAGCACATAGCCCGCAAGCTTAAAATATTTTCTATTTTTGTCCTCGCCGCACATTATCGCGTTTACGCGCTCCTCTATTTCATCGGTCGGCGGCTTGTTCGCACATATATATCTTGAAAGCGCGTTCAGCTCCTCCAAGCGCTCTAAATCCGTGGAATATGAATAGATGCGCCGCGTCTGCGTGATGCTCCTGCCGTCGGGAGTTTTCCAGCTCACTATTATGAGCGAAAGTATCGTGAAAACGTCGACAATGCCGTCACCGTAGGCATTGCATATGCGGATTATCGTGTCCTCAATGCGAAGTATCTCCGCGCCCGAGCGCAGCATTGCCTCGCCTATGTCAAGCGCGCGTTCCAATATTTTGTCTGCGTTCTGTCCTGATGGCTCTGTTGCTTTATTCACATTCTGTTTTGCCATTTCTGTTATTTTGCCTGTATCCTGCCTTGATAATTGTGCTGATGTTTCTGATGTTTCCATTTATGCCTCCGTTTAATCCAAATACCGCTTTAGCATTTCGAGGTATTCTTTCGACATCTTAGAAGTATTTTTCAAATATAATTATAACCGACAAGCAAAAAATAGCAAGCCCCCATACCGCTTTAGCTGCTTAATATAAATATAGCATTTTATTATTCTTAATTTCGCATAATTTCCATTGATTTTTCAACGTAAATCGCATATTATAAAATTGACCATACAAGAAAAAGAGGAGGATTATTTATGATTGTCACTGCTACAGAATTTAAAACAAATTTTGGAAAATACCTTGAATTGATTGCCAAGGAAGATATATTCATTACCCGTAATGGTAAAACAGTTGCAAAGGTAATAAATCCCCAAATTTCTGCTGTAGAATCCCTCCGCGGAATGCTTAAAGATATTCCCTCGGATATTGACCTTGATTCTATACGAGAGGAGCGACTGTCCAAATATGAAAATAATGTGTGATACTAACATCGTCATCGACATGCTTTTAGAACGTGAACCCTTTGTTGATGCTTCCTGTAAAGTTCTAACCCTCTGTGAAGAACACAGAATTGACGGATTTGTTTCCGCTTCTTCCATTACTGACATCTATTACCTTGTAAAAAAATACACTCACAGCACAGACCTTGCATACAAAGCAATCGGAAAACTATTAGAAATCGTAAAAGTATGCAGCGTCACCAATAATGATGTTCTCGTCGCTTTCCAGAAAAAATCAAAGGATTTTGAAGATTGTCTCGTCGCTACATGTGCAAAATCTATTCATTGCGACTGCATTGTTACACGCAACAAAAAAGATTTTGAAGAATTTGACATTCAAGTCGTGACACCATCAGAGCTTTTACAGCAACTTTCCTGACAAATACCTCCATAACAGTCACATTATATTTTTATCGCCAAATATTCATCATCACATACCCTCTACATTATTCCGTCCCCGCCAAAAACCAAAGAAGTCAGCCGACTATGTCCGCGCAAGTGCCTTGGCGCGAATGGCGTATTTTCTTATGTAATGCTCAACACCCCAGAGGACAATTTGCCCGGACGGCAAATTGAGGCGCATGGAGCCACGGATGGCGACTTGCGCCGTGCCTCGCCGCCCGAAAACACCTCCAAGCATTACATTAGAAAATCCGCCATTCGCGCCACAGCACTTGCGCGGACATAGCCGGCTGACTTCGCCGCTTACCAACACACTACTGCCTTTATGCTGCCAAACTCTCCCGTCTACTCTCCCCGTCTATGGAAAGCTCTCTATATGTGCACCATATAAGCGCTGACGCGATTACAAATGTCAGCATATCCGACACTGGCATAGAGTACAAAACCCCGTCAAGCCCAAAATTTACAGGCAGCAGCAGCGCAAATCCCACTCCAAACACAATCTCCCTCACCATGGAAAGCAGCGTTGACGCAGCCGCCTTTCCCATAGCCTGCAAAAATATAAAGCACGCCTTGTTGACGCACGCAAAAATTATCATACACAAATAAATGCGAAACGCCCTAACTGCAAAATCAGTATAGTACACACTCTCATTCGCCGCGCCAAAAATCGCAATAAGCTGCCTCGGGAAAAATTCAACAGTTACCAGCGCCACAGCGCCAACGCACGCCTCGGCGACAAGCAGCCTTGTAAACAGTTCTTTTACACGCTGCTTTAATCCCGCACCCATATTATAGCCCACAATGGGAATACAGCCCGCTGCCATGCCTACCACTATGGAAATGACAATCTGGAAAAACTTCATTACAATTCCAACTACCGCCATCGGTATCTGCGCAAACTGCTCCTGCCCGAAAACCGCGTCAAGCGCGCCGTATTTACGTATCATATTGTTGATAGCCGCCATCGCCGCGACAAGCGAAATCTGCGACAAAAAGCTGCATATGCCAAGCGTCAGTGTCTTCTTTGAAATGCTCAAATTTATAAGATAATCCGACTTCACAGGCTTTACCGTCTTCATATTCAACAGATACCACACTGCCAAAACCGCCGTGACAATCTGCCCCGCTACAGTAGCGACCGCCGCGCCCATCATTCCCCACTTGAACAAAAATATAAATATCGGGTCAAGAATGATGTTTAAAACCGCGCCCGCAAGCGTAGAAATCATCGCAAACTTCGGATTTCCGTCTGCCCTGATAATAGGGTTCATCGCCTGACCGAACATATAAAAAGGAATGCCAAGTGAAATATAGAAAAAATATTCCTTTGAATATTTAAAGGTTTCCGCGTTTACCGTGCCGCCGAACATTGCGATGATACCGTCACTAAACACTAAATATACAGCGGACAAAATCAGACTTGCCGCAATTATGAACACTACGGCGTTCCCCACGCTCTTTCTCGCTTTTTCAGGCTCGCCTTTGCCAAGGCTAAGACTTACAAACGCGCAGCACCCGTCACCCGCCATCACAGCTATGGCAAGCGCAATTACCGTCAGCGGAAATACCACAGTGTTTGCGGCATTTCCGTACGAGCCGAGATATGCGGCATTTGCAATAAATATCTGGTCTACGATATTGTAGAGCGCCCCCACTAAAAGCGAGATAATACAGGGCACAGCATATTTTCCCATAAGCCGCCCTATGCGCTCCGTTCCTAAAAATTGATTTGTCTCCATCTTAATCCTCCCTTTTTTTACAAAAAAATAAACGTGCGGCAGATAACTGGATTTACGCAGTCCTGCTACACGTTTACTATTATTTTATTTGTAACATTCCCAAAAGTCAAAGGCACTTTTGCACAAAATCATATGTCGTTCCTATTAGGCAAATCGCATAAAAGTAAAAATACATTTACTTACTTTCTGCTTATTTAATTATAAATTTCCGCGCCGCATTGATGCCAAGCTTATACGGCAGCGGTCTAAGCTCCTTGTCGGCTTCCTTTAATTTCTCACGGATATTTATATGCTGCGGACAGTGCTTTTCGCATTTGCCACAGCCGACACACTGCGACGCAAAGCCCGGCTCCTTGCGCATTCCCATGTTCTGCGCAAATTCAAAGCGGGCAGACGACTTTTTTTCCATATACATCAGATTGTAATAATAAAAATTGCCCGGGATGTCGACACCCTTGGGACATGGCATGCAATAGCGGCAGCCCGTACAGCCTACCTTTTCGCGCTCACGGATAATTTTCTTTATCTGCTCTACTATCTCCATGTCCTCCTTTGTGAAATCCCCCGCCTCCGCCTCGGACGCAATGCGAATATTTTCCTTTACCATATCCTCGGAGTTCATTCCCGAAAGCACACAGCTTACCTCCGGCTGGTTCCACAGCCAGCGAAGTCCAAGCTCTGCAGGCGTATAGCTTTTGCTGTCAGAGGCCAGCACCTGCTTTGCCTTATCGGGTAGATTGACAAGCTTGCCACCGCGCAACGGTTCCATAATAATCACAGGTATGCCCTTGGCTGCCGCCGCCTGCAGACCTTTTCTCCCTGCCTGCGTGTGCTCATCCAAATAATTATACTGAATTTGGCAAAAATCCCAGTCATATGTGTCCAGAATTTTCAAAAACATATCCGTATCGCCATGGTATGAAAATCCGATATTGCGGATACGTCCCGCCGCCTTATTTTTCTCAATCCAATCCTCAATGCCTAATGTCTTTAGATGCTCCCATTCCGCATAATCCGTAAACATGTGCATCAGATAATAATCGATATAGTCAGTGCGCAGACGTGAAAGCTCCTCGTTAAAAGTTTTATCGATTGCCGCAGACGAGCGCATGATATACTGCGGAAGTTTTGTCGCGATATATACTTTATCACGGCACTTATTTTCATCCAAAATGCGCCCCAGACATTCCTCGCTACCCGGATAAATGTACGCGGTATCAAAATAATTTACACCGCTCTCAATGGCAAGCATCACCTCTCTCTTTGCTTTTTCGTAGTCGATGGCATTTCCCTTTTTGGTAAATCGCATGCAGCCATAGCCAAGTTGTGAAATTTGATTGCCGTGTCTGTCAAGTCTGTATTTCATTTATTCATATCCTTTATATTTTGTCAATAGTTTTGCGACAACTTTTTTAAAAAATTTTTTATGCCAATTTCCGTATTTCCTCTTCAAACAACTCCGCTGATGTTTTATACTCAAAAATCCCTCTTGGATAATTTTATTCATATCCTTTCCTATCCGTATTCATATCTCAGTATCTTCATTCTAACACACAACGCTTTACTTTACAACAAACAGCTCATGCAAAGCCCTAGTCACAGCGACATACATCAGTTTTGCCGCTTTCGGGTCTGTCCTGCACTCCTCGAAATCTGCTTTCCACAGCACCACGCAGTCAAATTCCAGTCCTTTAGTTTCAGGCACGGTCAGCACAGTCACACCCTTTCCAAAGCTGTCATTATCTGCCACTGAAAACTTTATATTTGTTTTTTTGCCGTCTGAGAGCAGCCTGCTAATTCTTTTTTCAGCCTCCGCTTTCTGTATATCATCAAAACAAATCACAGCGATGGTTTCATATCCTTTTTGCAGCATATCTTCTATCGTTTCAACACAAAGACCTGCTGTCTCCTCCGGCGATATGCTGTTGATAAAATGCACGGGCTCACCATGACGTATGACAGGTTCGATTTTATACGCTCCTTTTGATGCGCTTTCCAACACTTTGCCCGCAAACTTTGAAATCTCAATCGTATTTCTGTAACTCTTTGCAAGCAGCTTAAAGCAATCCCTTTCGCCGCAAAAAACTTTCTCCCGCATGTCGCCCCAGTCATTCATGCCGCACTCATAATTCACATTCTGCGAGACATCACCCATGATTGTAAAAAAGCATTCAGGCAGCACAGTCCTCAGCGCATAATATACTGCCGCCCCAAAATCCTGCGCCTCATCTATGAACATCTGCCCAAACTCCTCATCGGGCTTTTTCTGCAGCACTCTGTAATATATAATCAGCATCGCCGACACATCATATATATCAAAACAGCCGCCGAGAATATTTTCTGACACTCGTGTCACATCTATATCATAAGCCACGCCATAGCTTTGCAGGAATTTGATATATATACTCACAACGTTGCCTTTATAGCAATGTGCCTTGAAATAATTCCTATACTGCACAAGTTTCTTTTTATAAATGTCAATCTCCTCGCGCCCAACACATTGGAGCTTTATCCTGTTTTTTAGCCTTTCATCGAGGACAGTAAGCAGCCTGTTTATTGAATAATCGGGATTATTTGCAATAAACGTTTCGTTGTTATTCCGTGAAAGCAGTATTCCAAGCTCATCATCCGCGACCTCGCAGCCGCCCAAGAGCTTATGCCTCATACGCCGCAGATAATTTTCAAGATCCTCCACAAACAGCATCTTGCTTTTCCATGCAAAATCAGGCTGCGGCGGCACAAGCTTATATTTCTTCTTCCACTCCTTTTTCAGAAGATATGTAAGCAGCTCGTCCATGCGCATATGTTTCACGTCGTAAACCTCAAGCTCAGGAAG
This sequence comes from uncultured Lachnospiraceae bacterium, assembly GCA_947623805.1. GTDB lineage: Bacteria > Bacillota > Clostridia > Lachnospirales > Lachnospiraceae > COE1. The sequence goes on from CANQHZ010000034.1 coordinate 8,683, forward strand.
TCCTCCCGTAATATAATCAATCAAAAGGTCGCTGCCGCCCACAATGCAAAACTCATTTGAAGTAAAGCGCTCTTTGTAATTGTACATAATATACGAAATTCTATGCATAGCCACTGTCGTCTTACCGCTGCCCGCCACGCCCTGCACTATGATATTGCAAAACGGGCTTTCGCGTATGATTTCATTCTGCTCTTTCTGTATGGTGGCTATTATATCCCCAAGCACAGCGTCACGGTTTTTGCTCAGATATTTCACAAGCAGCTCATCGTTCGCCGCCACGTCACTGTCATAATACCCTTGCAGAGCGCCGTCTTCAATATCAAAAGTGCGTTTCAATTTCAAATCAATGTCATAGCTACCGTCAGGCGTACTGTAGCTGCATGCCCCAAGCTCGTTTTCATAATACACCGTCGAAACAGGCGCGCGCCAATCCACAATCTCAACATTCACCTTGTCCCTCATTACGCCATGCTTTCCAATATAAACTGTCTCAAAAAGCTTTTCGCTTAAATTCCTATAATCAATCCTCCCAAAAAACGGCTTATCATACGCCGCCCTATTATTTTTCAACCGGTTAAGACTATGCTCCTCCAAGCTTCTCGATGTAAGCAATTGGTCATAAAGCTCCACATTACCGCCCTGCACTTCATTAAACAGCGCTTTAGTCTCATTACGCATCTTTTCATACTGCCGCTCATACTCTTTGATATTTGAGGATATAAGCTTTCTACACTCATCCAAATGCTTCTTTTCTGTCTGCCACTCGCCGTCTCTTTTGATTTGCTTGTTCTCCGCCATAATTATACCATACCTTTCTTTACCAAATGCAAGCTCGCGCCGCACTTGATTTGCATATGCACTTCCCGCCGCCGGCTTGACAGGGTTGCATATTGTGAATAGTTGCATTACATATATAGTATAAACTTTTTGGGAAATAATACTAGACTTGTATTTTTGTTTGTGATATACTGATATCGTTAAGTTCGAGTAAGGGACACTTTAGTGAAGTAAAGTATCCTCTTATTTTTTATATTGCCGCACTCTATCTCCCCGCAATCTCCATCCTGTCAAGCACTCCCTGCACGTCAATTCCCTGATGGGTAAAATAAATCTGGCATACCTGCTCTGCCAGCGCACGGTCAAGCCTGCGTGTTTTTACGATATTTTCAACAGACTTTCCTCTCTTTAAATCGCCGACTACCGCCGCGACAGTTTCCTGTAAATCTCCGTCGCCAAACCTTGGACTGGCATTTTCTGACTGCTTGCCACACTGCCCTTTTGGTGATAAATCTATCCTCTTTACCACAAAATCCCCATTCTCCGTATCAAACTCCAGCACAGCCATAGTCAGCGGCATCCCAAAACGCCTCGCCCCGCAGCTTCCCGGATTAAGCCAAAGTCTACCGTCTACTGTCTTTTCTTCATATTTGTGCGAATGTCCATAAATTATGATATCGGCATCCTCCGCCTTATCCGACGCTTTCTTTTTATTGTGAACCATATAAATCTTTCTGCCACACACTTCAAAAAACGCTTCATTCGGAATACCCTGCGCCCATTCGCCGTCGCAATTTCCTCTCACAGCAATTACCTTAGCAATTTCATTAAGCCTGTCATACGTCTTTTTGTCGGCAATGTCCCCTCCATGCAGCACCAAATCCGCCGTATCGATGATTTCAAGAACTTCAGGTTTTAAAATGCCATGCGTGTCCGATATCACAACCGCCTTGTATACACCCATAATTTAATCCCCCTTTTTCAGCCGCCAACGAGCTGTATTAATTTTGTCACACCATAATCATGTCTGGATAATGCCCTGACAAAAATTCCCGTATTCCCACATAGCAAATTCCGTTTTCATCAGTCCAAGGCACAATCGCATCCTTTACAACAACGATTTTTTTAAACGAGTTGCCGATTTTTATAAGAGAAGCCGTTTCCTGCTCTCTTTTTTCAACCGAATCTATGTTCAACGCTGACTGCACATATATCCTGCCATCACCTGACTTTGCGATAAAATCGACTTCAAGCCATTTACGGATGTCTTTTCCTTCGCTGTTTCGGAAGCGGTGTTCCACCGCGCCGACATCAACACTATATCCTCTTAAAACAAGCTCATTATACAGGATATTCTCCATAATATGATTTTCTTCCTGCTGCCTAAATTCAAGAAGGGCATTCCTAAGCCCTACATCCGTAAAATAATATTTGAGCGGTGTTCCGATATACTTGCGCCCTTTTACATCATAGCGGAATGCCTTGCTTATTATAAATGATTCAATAAAATAATCAAGATAAGTGTCTACCGTTGCCTGGCTGATTTTAATATTCAATTTGGATTCAAATGTATCCGCAATCTTTTTTGGATTAGTCAATGCCCCGATAGACGATGCCGTAATTCGGATAATATTATCAAGCACGCTTTTATCATTTTTGATGTCATGCCTCTCAAGCACGTCCGACATATAGGTTTTATCGAAAAGATTTTCAAGATACTCTATTTTAGCTTTTCTGTCTGGCAAAGACAATATACGCGGCAGCCCTCCGTATGTCAGATATTCCTGCCAGACTTTTTCAGACTCCTCCCCATATGCCCTCACAAGCTCTGAATAACAAAACGGATATAGATTTATCACATCGCCTTTATCGCGGAACTGCGTCACAATATCAGAGGACAACATTTTAGAATTGCTTCCCGTAATATAGATATCCGCATTTTTTATCTTCATAAGTCCGAGGACGACATCAACAAAACCTATCGTATCGCCTGTCCCCTGCAGCCAAGGATTTTCGATTTCTTTTACAAACTGGATTTCATCAATAAAAACATAATATCTTTGGCTTGTATTTTTGACAAATCCGCGGACACAGGCATCAAGTTCTATCGGATTTCTATATCTTGCATTTACCGCATCGTCCAAAGGCAAAAGCAATATATTTTCCTCTTTTATTCCGTTTTCAGTCAAATAATTTTTATATAACTCAAACAGCAGATAAGACTTCCCGCATCTGCGAAGCCCTGTGACAATTTTTATAAGTCCATTGTCTTTTCGTGAGATTAACTGGTTCAGATAATAATTTCTTTTTACTTCCATAATGCTCTCCGAAAGTTTTTTGCCGCATTCGTCAAAAAACTTTTCTATATTGCTTTTAATTTATGTCTATTATACTAAATTATACAGAAAACCGCCACATTTAAAACAATATTTACAACAACATTTTTCCGCAGATATTTATCACAGGCATACGCCAGCAGCCCGACTTCCCCAAATGTAAGGATAATGTAAGGTTAATGTAAGGTTGCGCTAAGATTAACATGATACAATGTCAGACATAGGAGGTTATTGACATGAACGATTATATTATTGAAACCAAAAATCTTACAAAGCAATACGGCTTGCAAAAAAGCGTTTCCAGCCTGAATATCCATGTAAAAAGAGGGCGCATCTATGGGCTGCTGGGCAGGAACGGGGCAGGAAAGACAACAACAATGAAAATGCTGCTTGGGCTTGCCGCGCCAACTTCTGGCGAAGTGATTATCTGGGGAAAGCCATTAAAAGGCAATGAAAAAAAGCTGCTCCCCCGCATCGGCAGCCTGATTGAAGCACCTGGCTTTTACCCTAATCTGACAGCAACGGAAAATCTGCGTATCTTTGCCACGCTGCGCGGAATGGCGGATAAGCACGCAGTCAAGGACGCTTTGGATTTAGTAGGGCTGCCCTACCGTGACAAAAAACTCTTTTCCCAGTATTCGCTTGGCATGAAGCAGCGTCTTGCGATTGCCCTTGCAGTCATGCACGATCCCGAGCTTCTAATCCTTGACGAGCCAATCAACGGGCTTGATCCTATCGGAATTGCCGAAATACGCTCTTTCATCAGGCAGCTCTGCGACGAGAGCGGAAAGACTGTTCTGATATCAAGCCATATCCTGTCTGAAATTGCATTGCTTGCTGACGATATAGGCATTATAGACTGTGGCGCACTTTTGGAGGAGGAAAGCTTTGCGGAGCTTGAACAGAAAAGCAACAGGCATATCCGCTTTACCGTTTCCGATACGGCGCAGGCGGCGAAAATTTTGGAAAGCTGCTTTCGGGAAAAAGCGTTTTCCATACAGGACAGCCACAATCTGCTGCTGTACAGCCTTGATGCGCCGACAGGCAGAATTGTTACGGCTTTCGTGGAAAACGGGCTGGAGGTATCGCAGGTACATACCTGTGTGGAAAGCCTTGAGGACTACTTCAAGCGGGTAACAGGGGGTGAGGGAATTGCTTAATATCATAAAATGTGAATTTGGGAAGCTAAAGCGCAGGAAATTTTTACTGCTTGTCGTCCTCTCAGCCTTTTTGTTTCCCGTGCCGCTCACTGTGCTGATGACAAGGTCACTGACATCAGGGGAATATGACAGTAAGGCAGAGATTTTCAACGAATATTTTCAGTTTGTTATGGGATATGGGATAGAGCTGCTTTTGCCCTGCGTGATTGGAGTGTTTGCCGCTATGCTGTTTTTCATGGAACGCGACAGCGGCACTTCAAAAAACCTGCGCGCCATTCCCGTGACAAGTACGCAGATGGTACTGACAAAAATAACCGTACTGTTCATCTGCGGAGCTGTTTTCAGTCTGACATCGGCGCTTGTATCAATACTGTGCGGAGAGATAACCGCGCAGGTAAGCGGCATTCCATACAGACTCCTTTTCGCCGTGGAAATGGGGATTTTCATTACGGCAGGAACGCTCCCGCTAATTGTACTTGTGGTATTTTTCAGCAGAAATTATGTGTTCTCTGTCCTGATGTGCGTATTTTACAGCGTTTTAAGCACAATCGCCGAATCATCTTTCGGTGCGCTTCCCAAGCTGCTGTGCTGGCTGATGCCGATTCCCCTTACGACACTGTGGGCAGCGGGGGATTTAACCGATCATGGTTTTTTGAACGGAGCGAGTGCGCTGGAATACCTAATCCCCTCTACAGCCCAGACTGCCGCGATTTTAGCCGCGACTGCCTTAATTTCCACCATATTGATTGATTATATGTATAAAAAGAGGAGGAATGAATGATATGCTTCGCATGATTAAGACTGAAATATGGAAATTAAAACGTTACCGCATTATATGGGCGGGCGTGTTCCTGATGCTGCTTTCCGTGCTGCTGACGCTTTTTTCCACGACAGCATTGGACGGGACCGTCTGGACTTTTCCTTTCTTTGCGGAACAAGTAATCAAAAACAATGTCACAATGATTTTTCCGATGTGCATCGCCTTGATTGCGGGGTATATCATAGCGAGGGAGGAAAGGGACGACACGCTGAAAAGCATTATGACTGTTCCTGTTTCCTTCCGCAGATTATTATGCGGAAAATTATTTGCCTGCGCTTTACTGTCCCTGTTTTTAGGCTTTGCAAGCGCCGTGTTTACGATTATCGCGTGTCTGGTAATGGATTTCCCTGGCTTTTCTGCGGCAGCGGTGTCTCAGGCATTTGTCCAGATTATTTTGAACTGCCTGTTTCTGTATATCGCCGTAATGCCGATAATCGCAGCCGCAGCCCGAATACCCAGCGGGCATATGGCAGGCGCAATCATTGCGTTTGTCTATGGATATGGCGGAATGTTTGCCGCGGGGGATATGACGCTTGCCAATGTCTACCCGATTATGGCAAGCATGGGGCTTATCCAATACAGAAGCTACGATGAAGCTGTTCACTGGAATGTCAGGCTGTGTCTGTTTAGCATGGCTGCGGCTCTGATGGTTTCCGCGGTTATTGTGGCGTCAGCCAAGAATGTTTTGCCTCCAAAAAGGGGTAAGATGCAGGAAAAAGCTGACAGGAAAAAGGGCTGGTAGAAACAGGAGCCGCAAAAGCCATTTCCTATAAATATAGGAACGCAAAATCATCATAAATTTAAAAACTCTGCCAAAACAATGGGAATTTATCATAATACTGAAAAGCATATTAAAAAGCATTACATTTTCCTGCTTGACTTTTCTATGTTATTGCATTACAATGTACTTAGTAATACAAAGTATAGAAAAAGCAAACACTTATCGCAAACGGGGGAATAATTATTAAGGAAAAATATGAACGCGAGCTTAAAAAGGGAGTCCTTGACATGCTTGTCTTAAAGCTGCTTGAAAGCGAACCAAAATACGGATACCTCATCATTCAAGAGCTCAAAGCAAAAAGCGGAGGCACATTTTTACTAAAAGACGGCACGCTATACCCTATTTTGTACCGGCTAGAGGACGAAAAGCTTGTCGCATGCCGCTGGAGCGAAGCCGAGGGAAAACAAGTGCCGAGAAAATATTATGAGATCACTGAAGCGGGCAGACAGGCGCTTGCGGAAATGGAAAGCGTCTGGCAGAGCATGGCTGACGGCGTTTTAAAAATTATGAAGGAGGCAGGGCATGACGGCTGAAAAGTATGTAAACGCAATCGTTAAAAAAATCAAGTGCGGCAAAAAACGCAGAGAGGAAATCAGGCAGCAGCTTATATCAGATATCAGCGCACAGGTGTCACAGGGGCGCAAGCTTGACGATATCATGCGGCAGATGGGCGCTGCGCCTGAGATTGCCGAGGGCTTCAATGAAAATCTTTCCGACGACGAGCGCAAAAAATACAGGCGCGCAAGACGCATCAAAATATTTATCACAATTTTTGTCATTATCATAATACTAATTGCAGGCATTTATGTATATCTACCGAAATCATCCCCTATCGAGGACAGCGCCTATTTCCAGAGGGACATCGTAGAGGAATATATGAAAAATACAACAATTCAAGTCGGTAAAAACGATTACGCCGCTCTGCAGGAAAACGCCACAGAACAGATGAAGCCAATCTTTGACGAGAATTACCTGCCAAATGCAAAAAACCAGCTTTCAAGCGACTGGGGGCAGCTAAAGTCCTTTGGCAGCATTTACCTGACAGAAGTGTCACAATTGGGAAAACATTTTGCCGTGGGTGAAATCACGGTCGTTTATGAAAATATCACAGTCACATACCGCCTATCATTTGATAAAGATATGAAACTGTCTGGACTATATATGCGTTAAGAGCAATCAACAGACGTTCGCAAAGCTCAATTCGACAACATAGAATTTAGGCAAAATATATAAAATAAGCGGCGTCTTGCAGCTTGCTGCACCTAGCCGCTTTTTTATATATTTTGACTAAATTCGGACGGCTGAGAACACATTTCGCCCCCCTAAACGATAATCAATAACGAAAGGTATAAAATTCTTATGGCTGAAACAATCATCACAATCACGATACTACTTATCAGTTCCCTACCCCTGATAATAATCGGCATCTCCCAATACAAAAGCAAAAAGCCTGTCGGCTTCTGGTCGGGGCAGAAACCGCCCGAAGCCGACAGAATACGCGATATTGCGGCATATAATAAAAAGCATGGCATAATGTGGATTTTATTCGGGCTTGGCATACCTGTCTCATTTTTTGCCGGAATGCCTTTGGGGGAAGAATGGTCGTGTATTTTTATGATAATAGAGTGCGTCGGCGGCATTATCGGCATGATGATTTATCATGCACACTTGGATAAAGTATACCTGATTAAATAACAATGTCAATTCATAATATTTTTGCGGATATCCACAACATATAATTTTTTGTCAGCCTCCTCAAATCTATGTATGTATTTGGGGCTGTATATCAACTACAATCCCTTTATGATCTGACAAACTCTTGTCATAATTCCACTCATTAATCATTGCTACTGTCAGCCCGCTACCCTGCATAAAACCGTCTGAGATTGCTATGTGATCTATACACTCTAATCTATTGCGTGTAATAAGAAAAATATTGTTATCGCAAAAACACTTATTAACCATTTCCCTTCCAAATTTCGTATAATAATAATTGTCACTGAATGACATATTGTAATCACCTATCACGCAAATTCTATGCCCAGCGTCAGAAAATTTTTTTATATCTGCCATCTGCTTTTCCAAATCAGCCTTAAAAGACTTTTCCCTATTTCCAAAAATTCCCATAATAGTCGCATATATCAAAAGATTGCCATATTCTGTTTGAAGTTCCACGCAAATAGCCGTATACTTGTCATATGTTGCATATTCCTTCACGCAATTATATTTTGTATATATTGAAACGCGATTTTCAGCAGCTTTATAATAATCAGGTTTCAGATATTTAAGTAAGGGAGTTTTATAACAATATGGATAATCAGGTTTTAAACGCTCATCTGTTTCTGTAAGCACTAAAATATCCGCTGCCACCTTCTCAATTTCCGCCAGCATCTTCTCCCTATCCTTATTATGCTTTAAGCGTTCTACATTCCATGTTGCTATTCGCATTTATTCTCCCTTACAGCATTTTCAATTGTATTTTTACATATAATATCAGTTTATCAAAACTTTATCAAGTTTATTTGCGGCTATTGTTGATTTGATACCGCATTTGCTGAATACAAAACATTAAAATACCCACTAAGCATCTTTATAATTTCTTTCGTTATTAAAGAAAAATCGGATATCAGCGCGCAGATGTCATAGGGGCGCAAGCTTGACGATATTATGCGGCAGATGGGCGCCACTTCTGAGATTGCCGAAGGCTTCAATGAAAATCTTTCCGACGACGAGCGGAAAAAATACAGACGCGCAAGACGCATCATAATATTTGTCCCGATTTTGCTATTATCATAATACTGATTTCGTCGTTTATGAAAATATCACAGTCACATACCACCTATCATTTGATAAAGATATGAAACTGTCTGGACTATATATGCGTTAAGAACAATCAACAGACGTTCGCAAAACTCAATTCGACAACATAGAATTTAGGCAAAATATATAAAATAAGCGGCGTCTTGCAGCTTGCTGCACCTAGCCGCTTTTTTATATATTTTGACTAAATTCGGACGGCTGAGAACACATTCGGCATGATGATTTATCATACATACACACCTAGACAAAATATATCTAATCAAATAAATAATATCCACCACTACACACGCACTGAAACCGTTGCCTCACTCTCCTCCTCTACCGGCTTACCATCACTTGTATACATTTTAGGCATGGATTTTTCTGTCAATTTCTCTATCGCAATGTTTTCCTCGCTTTGTACACTCACATCATTCCCGTCTTCTTCACCTTTTGCATTCTTGCCATTCTTTGCGTCTTCCGTGCCCTTTGCATCTTCGTCTGTCCTTGCATCTGACGCCACCTCCGAGCTACTCTCTGCACCGTGATTATTCTTCAATTCCTCAATCGCTTTATTTGCCTCGCCCAAACTCTGCGCCTGCGCGTTCTCGGCATTTTGTGCGGTCTGCTCAAGCTCCGCGATTTCCTGCTGCTTGGCGGCAATCACTTTATCGCCCTTCGTCATCTTCAATTCCGACTTTAATATGTTAGCCTTGTTTGTGGCCTCCGTTGCCACATTGTCCTGTATTTTCGCCTGCTTAAGCGAACTGTCCGCCGCAAGCATTGCGCGCGTCGTCTGTTCTCCTGCTTTTGCCGCCGCCTGCTCATCACTTTGCTTTGGCTTTGCCGCCTCCGCCTTTTCCTGCTGCTTTTCTTTCCTAACCTCAAGCTGATGCTGCCTTAACTGATTATTCAAATCATTAATCTGCTGCTGAATTTCCTTGCGCTTTTCCATCTTCTGCTCCATCGGCATTTCCTTGTCTTGTGCCAGCGCCTGCAGCTGTTTTTGAGCACGCATTATCTGCTCTTTGATACTCTTGCTCAGCGCATCCTCCGCCGCTGCCGCTTTTACCGGACTTGACTGTACTCCCGAACTGTTTACTGCATTTACATTCATTTTTACCTCCGTTCCGCGCCGCCTTATTTTACATAAATCCGTATAAATAAAACAAAACGCAACACAAATTTTAGGCAATATATTTTATTGATACCTGTCAATTTTTATATCGGATTTTTCCTACGCTAAATGAGTAAAATGTTGTGAACGAGCCATTTTTTGTTGTGAAGTGATTTCGCCCGCGCAATGATAACATGAATAACATGCCCCAAGCGATTACCGCATCATCAGCATGACACAAAGAGTAAACTCTCCGCTTTTTGCAGAAATGTCGATATCTCCGAAATATTTCTGCGCCGTCCGCCTTATATTCTCAAGCCCATAACCGTGACGGTTTTTGTCCGCCTTGATTGTCTTTGGAAGTCCTGTACATTCATCGTATGAAAGGCTCCCTTTAAAATTGTTTTTTATCTCAAGCATATATGCATTTTCCCTGCAGCGCGAGCTGATTTCGATATACGGATTGGCGCAGACTGACGCCGCCTCCATAGCATTTGCCAGCGCGTTATTTAAGATTATGCTCAGGTCGAAAGCATCTATATTATCCGGATAATGAAAGTCGCACATAAATTCAATTCCTTTTTCCTTTGCCTGCTTTAAACCTTGTGTCAGTATCACGTCAGTGACAGGATTGCCGCTCTTGATTTCTGCAAACGAACTTTCAAAGCTGCGTTTTAGCCTTTCAAGATAGCTCTGCGCCTCATCATATTCCTTTCTTTCACAAAGGCACTCCAATGTCATTATATGGTTGCCTATGTCGTGCCTCATTGCCCGCATATCACAATAAAGTCCCTCCACTTCACTTATGCGGCGTTTCATATTTTCCATCTGCTCGGCATTGCGTTCATTTGCAAGCACTTTTTCCTGCGCACACTTAATCTGACGATACATCATAATTATAGCGGGTATTGCGGCAAACATAAGCACATAGTATATGAAAAACGCAAAATTATGACCCGCATATAAGTCAAACACATCTTTAGTCACACTGTCTTCAATATACTTATGCTCATAAAACTTTTTTACATTGTAGCTTAGCGCCATTGACACCAAAGGTATTGAAAGCATTGTAAATTCCGCCGCTGTAAGGTCTTCATCGCCGCAAACATACACCCGCCTTATAAGCCACACGGTCAAAAACATAAATGCAAAATCTATAGGCAAATCCAAAATGACCTCACAAACAAAAATCCTAAAACTGTCATATTTGTGTCATAACGCCGTTTCCTACTATCGTTTTCGTCAAAAGCCTGTCCATAAATTCCCACACGTTTAAAGGCACGGCAAGCGCCAGCCATCGCACGGAAAAAAATATACATGCAAGAAACATTTTTTGAAAAGGCTTGACCTTGCCGCTTTTAAAGTCAAGCAGCAGCATCACTGCAAATCCCGCCGCAACTCCGATAAAATACGCAATGAAATTGGAAATATAATATGGTATATATTTAAGAAAAATCATTGTAATTGCATACGCCGCACCGACCGCCCAGAGCCGTCTTTTATTGTTCATATAAGGTTTTACAAGATAACAATAGCAATACGCTACCACCAAATTCTGCAAAATAAGGTCTATCTTCAGCACTATTTCATAATATAAGTCAAGCTCGCCCATAACATTCTCCTTCCCTTTGCAATTCCACTCCGCGAAAGCTCAAATGCAGTCTCTATCTCCCATTATATTTCTGATTGTATTTCAAATACGCCTTTACAAACAACGGATAATTCTTCTTTGCCATAATCACAATCTCTTTCCCAATCCATATGTTAGTGATATTATATTTCTTCACATATTTCAGATTTATCAAATATGCCCTATGCGGTCTGAAAAAATCACCGCACGCGATGTTGTCAAGCATTTTTTCAAGCTCCGACATTCTCCCGTAATACTCTACATCTCCGTCTGCTTTGTGTATAAGGATTTTCCTGTCAAAAATCTCGGCGTATATGATATCGTCCGTCTGTATTTTTATATGAGCATGACCTGACTTTACCGTTATATATTTTAGTGGCGATTTTTCTGACACTTCTGTCATTTTTGATGGCATGGCACTGCGCTCATTGCATTTCTCTACCGCACTTTGCAGCACTTGTATAAACCTATTCTCATCAAAAGGCTTTACCAGATAATTAAACGCTGCTACGTCAAATGCCTCGAATACATATTCCTCCAAGGCTGTAATAAAGACTATGACAGCCCTGCTTTTGCGTCTTCTAAGCTCACGCGCCGTTTCCATGCCGTTTTTGCCGTCCATTTGTATGTCGAGAAATAAAATATCCATATGTCCATCAGCCAAAAGCAGCTCACTGCCCGACGCGTAAAGAATAACCTCTGCTGCGGGATACTCTTTTTGCACCAGCTCTGCAAGATGCTGCGCTGTTTTTCTTTCATCATCACATATCGCTATCCTCATTACCAACTTTCCTTCCGCTTTTGCATTGTTTCGTCAAGGCACCCATACATTTTTATAATTATATCGTACTACTGCCATTTAAGCATTATCCAAATGTTGTGAAATGACATTTTTTTGTTGTGAAATAATCAAAACCGTATTATTCCCATAGCCACCTGATAACCATCTTTTAATTTCTTCCTGTTTTGGGTTGAAATTAGGGGGCTAAAGTGTTATTATTTTAACAAATGATTATAATGTAAAATATATACGGAGGTTTTCTATGAGCAAAGGATTTGATGATTTACTTAAAAGAGTTTCCGAGTGCAGCCGCAAAAAAGTAGCTGTCGCTGTCGCCGAGGACGAGCCTGTCCTTGAGGCTATAAAGGCGGCAAAAGAACAGGGTATCGCGGACGCTATTTTAGTCGGAGACGAGGCAAAAATTAAGGAAGTTGCCGACAAACTGAATATGGATTTGTCAGGTTACGAGGTTATCAATGAGCCTGACCACATTCAGGCGTCGCTCAAAGCGGTAAGCCTTGTACATAACGGACAGGCTGATATGTACATGAAAGGACTTATCGACACAAAGAGTTTCTTAAAGAGTGTACTTGACAAGGAGGTCGGACTTCGCACGGGCAAACCGCTCTCGCATGTCGCTGTTTTTGAGGTTAAGGGCGTTGACCATCTGCTGTTTTTGACAGACGTGGCATTTATGACTTACCCCACTCTCGAGGACAAGAAAGCGATTATCGAAAATACTGTCTCTGTCTGCCACGCGTGCGGTATCCCTAATCCCAAGGTCGCACCTATCGCGGCTGTCGAGGTTGTCAATCCCAAGATGCCGTGCACTGTTGAAGCCGAAGCGCTCACCAAGATGAATGAGGACGGCGAAATTACAGGCTGTATAGTTGACGGACCGCTTTCTATGGATATGGCTATCGACAAAGAGGCTGCTGCGCACAAGGGCGGCACGGGAAGAAAAATCGCGGGCGATGCCGATGTACTTCTTTTCCCCGATATCCACGCGGGCAATCTTGTTTACAAGACACTCACACACCTTTGCGAAGTAAAGAACGGCTGCATATTGACCGGCACTGCCGCACCTGTCATTCTGACTTCGCGCTCGGATACATTTGAGACCAAAATGAACTCAATTGCGCTTGCCGCAGTTGTGGCCGAAGCAAAAAACTAAGCAGCTATAAGGACACAAAAGACGTGTTCTAAGACCTGCTAAGTTTTTGAAAGAACGCCAAGGGGGCGGCGTTTTTCCCATTTAATTTACTAATTTTAAAATAAAAAATAAATGGAGGATATTTATGTCTGTTAAAAGTTTGATTATTAATCCCGGTTCTACTTCTACCAAAATCGGTGTCTTTGAAGATGAGAACCTCTTGTTTGAGGAGACGCTCAGACATTCTACCGAGGAAATTTCACAATTTGCCAATATCGTTGACCAGAAAGATTTCCGTAAAAAAATTATCACGGACCTGCTTGCGGAGAAAAATTTTGATATTAAATCGCTCAATGTTGTCGTAGGGCGCGGCGGCATGTTAAAGCCCATTTCAGGCGGCACATATCCTGTTACCGACGCGCTGCTTGAGGATTTAAAAGTCGGTGTTCAGGGACAGCATGCATCTAATCTGGGTGGTATTCTTGCAAGGGAAATTGCAGACTCAATCGGCGTTCCGTCTTATATCGTTGACCCGGTCGTCGTTGACGAGCTTATGCCCATCGCAAGATATTCGGGCGTGCCCGAGCTTCCCCGCATCAGCGTTTTCCACGCGCTTAACCAGAAAGCTGTAGCAAAACGATACGCCAAAGAAATTGGCAAACGCTACGATGAGCTACGCCTGATAGTCGTTCACATGGGCGGCGGAGTTTCAGTCGGAGCGCATCTAAACGGCAAGGTTATAGATGTATTCAACGCGCTTGACGGCGATGGTGCTTTCTCTCCCGAGCGCGCCGGCGCTGTACCGAGCGGAGCACTCATCAAGATGTGCTTTTCAGGAAAATACACGGAAAAAGAAGTATACAGCAAGGTCGTAGGCAAGGGCGGATTTAACGCTTACCTCGGCACAAACGATATGCGCGAGGTAACAAAGCGCGCAAACGAGGGCGACGAAAAGGCAGCCGAGGTCAAGAAAGCGTTTCTTCTTCAGGTAGCAAAGGATATTGGCTCTATGGCATGTGTGCTTAACGGTAAAGTTGACCAAATCATCGTGACAGGCGGTATCGCTTACGGCGAAGATGTCGTTGCCGCTCTACGCGAATACGCAGAGTGGATTGCACCGTTTACCGTTTATCCTGGCGAAGATGAACTGCTTGCACTCGCCCAGGGAGCACTCAGAGTGCTTAACGGCGAAGAAAAGGCTATGGAATACTAATTTTCAAAAAATAAGCTATATCAATAGAAAGTCAGTGAACGTGTGTTCCTTTCTATCTGATATAGCTTATTTTATTTACTTATCCCTTTACTATCGTATTCACTTACAAATGTGTTCAATTATTCGCCTGCTTCTTCATATATTGCCCTTATTGTATTTCCATTTTCTGAAAGATATATTTTTATCGTTTCATCTTTTAGTATCTCTTTTTTCTGGGAATTTGAAATTTCCCATCCAACAAATTTATATCCATCATTAGCCACTGCAGTTAAAGTAATCGGAAAATCCGTATAATACTCCCCTTTCCAATTACCATCTTCCCCCAGTGCAGGCTCTATTGTGTTGAGAGCAATCTTCCCTGAGGATACATCGTTAATTTCCAGCTCAACCGTAGCTAGCTCACCCTCAAGTTCCAAATCTTTTTTTAAATACTCCACAATATATGGTCTACGATTATCAAAGAAAATTTTTATGTCAGCTAAAGCCGCCATAATACTGCTGCTGTCCTCAGAACCAAAAAATCTTTTCCGATGCATCTGCATTGGCTCTAGCATCAAACTAATATACTGTCCTATAACAGCATCTGTATTTTCACTTAAAAAAGAAGTATTCGCTAAATCCATAAAAGTAGTTGCAAATGTCTTCTTAAATTCTTCATTTTGACACAAGTTATAAAACATATCACTCCTATCCATAGTTGATTCAAATGTATCAGTTTCAGTCAAATCCGATGACAAACCACCTGAATTTACATCATATAATATCCATCTCCACCTTCCATCACCATTTTGAGAATTTTCTACATTGCGTACACGCCATAATGCCTCATTTCCAACCGGCCAATCATTATAACGACCAATATATATTTCAGCCGCATAATAGTCAATATAACTCTGCATATCAATCAGTTCACATGCATGTTTATAATTCATCTCCTCAGACAAATCTGTATTTGACATAAAATCCATCATTTCCGTATATAAATTGTAATCGTCATCTGCACCTTCAGCCAAGTCCTCTGCCTTAATCATTATAACATTTTCCTTCGTGGTATCATAATAATAACTCAAAAAAGAATCGTTATATTTTTCGGTAATCCAATAAACACCCCAATATTCGCCATCCAAAAACAAAGCACAGGGAACATAATTCATTACTGCAAAATTTCTATTTTTAACCAAGTCGGACATAAACATATCCTTAACCTTTGCTGTTGAATCATCTCCTCCCGCAAATAAAGTAATTGTATCCGCCATATATCCTGTATTAAATAAATCAGAAAAAAATCTGCCTTCATTATCATATTCTTTTCTTGCATATATATTTAAGCTTTTAGGCGTCTTTCCACGCGAACCTCCGCCCTGTATGCGAATACCACAATTTTTATCTATACAAAGTTTTCTTTCCGTATCAAACAATTGTATATCTGCACTACGCTCCCATTCCTTCCCGCTTTGATGATAGTTAGCTTTCCACCACCACCAATATGGTGCATCCAAAAAATAATCAGGATTTTCATCAATACGTTCCTCAAATGTATCGCCAAGCACATATATTCCTGATTCAGTATCAAATAAATTATTTGGGTCAGTTATAATAGAAGCAATATATAAATTATCGTACCCCTTTTTACCTTCATAATCTACAAAATAACTCTTTGTCTTTATTTTACTAATATTCCCATCTTTATCTTTATAGATTCCCTTAACAACTGTACATTTATCAACATTATAATTTGGAACAACATAGCCGGGATCGCTTGTACTATAAGTTGCAATATAATCAGAAAGGAAGCCTGCCGATACATCTTTTCGTGTTGAATATATATTCTCTTTTTCTGTTGCATCAGTTATCTTAATAGGTTTTGTATATTTTATCGCGTTTTCATCTGGATCGGAACCATCAAGAGTGTAAAAAATCTCTGTCCCTTCAGGTGCATATAATTCCAGTTCAAAAGGCTCCGGATAAAATCCGGAGTCTTTTGAAAATGTCAATTCCATTATATATGAATCATCATTCAATAGCAGTATCATAAACATTCCGCACAAAGCCGCTAGGCACACCAGAATTTTCTTTTGATTCATCATCCTACTCTCTCTCCATTTTCGACAACACAGTTCACAGATTGTATTCCTTGAATAGCAGAAATCCCATCTAGCATGTCCATGTTCAATTCTCCGCGAGTCTTAATTTCTAAAATCATTTCCTGATGCCCACATGATTTATTAACAGACCTGGTTCTCCAGCTCACAGAATATGCATCAAGCTTTTCTTTCAACATATTCTTGTCAACAGCACTTTCTCCTCCCACAATTACAAGCAAATACCTATTCCATATACCTGGCATTTTACTTGAAATAATAAGAACTATGGCAATGAACAGCACAGTCGTAAACGTTAAACGATAATTTTGCGAGCTTACACACAAGCCCTCCGCCATTGCCCAAAATATAAACATGGTATCACGACTGTCCTTTACCGCAGTTCTAAAACGGACTATTGACAGCGCTCCCACCATGCCAAGCGACATTGCAATACTGCTGCTTATCATCAACATTACAATTATCGTTACCAAAAGCATTATGACCAGCGACCAATTAAACTTTCTGTTATATGCAATCTTCTCGGACGTAATATAATATGTAAAATAAATAATCATTCCCGTAAGCAATCCGCATAGCAATATTACAAACGTTCTTTTAATCCCGTAGTTTGTGCTATTGGTGTAAAAATAGCTAAGTATTTCTTCTTTTGACATTTATCATTTTCCTCCATTTAATACACAGAATCATAGTACACTTTACGTCCATAACAATATTTGCTGTATGATTCCTGCGTCAATCCAAACTGCCCAAGTACATCAGACAAAAAGCCTATAAGCTTTTTGTTAAATTTAACCTCCAGCACTATATTTTCAGGCATAATCGGAACAAAATTTATACTATGTGAAAATATATCCATATTTGTTTCAGATGATCTGATGTTCATATCCAATGTGACACGTGTGTCATACATTGGATATTTATATGCCAACCTGTCATATTCAATCTGAACAGCCGGGCGGTAACATCCATGCATCATAATACTATACGCTTTTACACTTGTTTCCGCATTATTAAAATAATCTTTCAGAACACTGAAATTCCCCTGTAACAGTTCACAAGCATCAGCAGCATCTATCACCATGCTGTCCTTTTTCTGTATTTCTCCATATTTTTGTTTTATTTCCAATTTGCAGAGCGACTTATCATTATTGTATATCCTAAGCCTTATCTTTTTTCTTATATTTACACCTGCAAGCTTATCAAAAAAATCACCGTCATCTGCTGCCTCAAAATATACGCTTCTCACAGAATACGCACCATTCATGCAGTAATTATCACGCTGCATCATACCAGCTAAACGCTCATTAATATACACTGCTTTTTCTATCGGTACAACATATTTTATTTCACTTCTAAACGCGCTAAACTCTTTATTCAATATGCAGCTTCTCCTTTCTTATGCATATATTTAACAACGTTTATACAAATCATTTGCAAATTTTTTTCTAAATAATGATAACATATTTAAAATGTCTTTTCAACATATTAATCATTTTTAAATATACTATTATGAAATTATAGCATATTAAAATATGTTATAAAGAAAGGTGTGATTTTCATTGGAAGAATTTGTAAGGAACCGCATTACTCAATTAAGATTGGGGAAAGGTGTATCAGAATATCAGATGAGCTATGACTTAGGACATAGCCGAGGATATGTATATAATATTTCTTCTGGAAAAGCTTTACCATCCATGACTGAATTTTTTGCTATTTGTGACTATTTTGCTATAAGTCCTGCCAAATTTTTTGACACGGAACAGAATAACCCTATTTTAATAACTAAAGTTATTGAAGAACTGAAAACTCTTTCTGATGACGACATAGTTTTATTACTAACACTAATTTATCGCTTAAATAACAAACAAAAAAATAACAGAAAATAAAAGAACTGCCAAATCTGGAGCAGTTCAAAATCAAGTCTTCCACAGCCAGCGCCTCATGGTTTGTATGTATCTTTTTCCGTCAACTCATAAATGTTCCTGCCCGTCTTCTTTTCAAAGTATCCCTTCAACGCAATATTCGCATCCCACTTTTCCCGCGGATACGCGCCATATCTTCGCTTTACATCGCCCATACGCTCCTCTATATCCAACACACCCTCGCTGCCAGCCAGTGAATCACACAACTGAATAAGTCTGTCGTAATCATCATACTCCACAGACGCCAAAGCCTCATTTATCAGCCTAAGCTCCTCATCAGACGTGTCAAAATTCCCGATATATTCATCTGTCGTATGATTATTAAAAGAGTGCGTAAGACAAATTTTCGCCGCCTCATCATATCCAAACGACATCATATATGTATACCCATCCGAAACATGCCCAAGATGCCTTGTGCCGAATTTTCTCCCAATATCATGCAAAAGTCCCAATATATACGCTTTCTCCGCGTCCATATCATCACACGCGCCAGCTATCCTCTCAGCGCAATGCGCCACGACGCGGCTGTGATTTCCCCACGATCCTGGATTGCATTTTTCAGCCTCACTCAGTAATCTCTCAGCCTCCGTTCTTGTTGGCAACATAAATTTATCTCCTTTTGTTTCATTATTACTTACTGTCAGCATACAAATACTTCTACAGTAAGTTAGACAATTTCCCTTTTTTTCCACAAATATGTTTTTAGAAAATCATATTCTTTATATAATTCACAGTACTATCAGGAAGATATTTTCCCAACTCCTCAAATCTGTTTTCATTTATGTATTTCCTTGCCAGCGATGCACTGATTACTTCATGTTCATCATTTTTTAGTCGTGGTATCTCCTCGACTTTAACGCCGCCTTTGGGCAAAATCCTTTTCATTGTTTCATTATATTTTTTTGTGACTGCATCAAAGGGTTCCTCTCCGACGTACCTTATACTTATGTCAAATTCCCTCGCTATTACATCTGTAAATATGTGCAAATCATAATCCATATCCTGAACCTCTGTCACAGAATCCTTTCCAAAATACTGCTCAAAAGTTTCCTTGGAAATGATATACCTACCCGAAGGCAAAACGCATACATTTTTCAAATCAGCCGTTCCTGCCTTTACCATATTAATTCTGTCTTCAAACCTAAACTGTGAAGCATCCTCCTCCACAACAAAAATATAAAGCAAATCAACCTGTGCGCTCGCATATTCTATCAAATACCTATGCCCCTTTGTAAAAGGATTGCAATTCATTACTATCGCACCAGTTATACCGCCATTATCAAGTCCTTGTATATTATGTTCATCCCTATACTCCCTGTAATACAGCAAAATCTCTGAGGGAATATAATAATCACGCAATGGCTCTCGTCGTGCCCCCCCCCTATCGAACTTTTGTTCTAATTCGGGCTTTATATCATTAAAAATAATATCTGCTAATCTTTTATTTATTTTGTAATTGCAATGAGCAAGCCCATCTAATATATTCCCAACAGGATTTTCAATGCTATTAAATGCTTCAGTCCAGTCACTACCGATTTTTATATTTGGATATATGTCTTTCATATCCTTCAATGCATTTTTATCCATTACTGCCCAATAAATAACTATATCATCATCTGACACAGACTCAGTAAGCAATTTTCCTGAAAGAGTAATTGCAGGTCCCAAAAGCCCCGCATTTAATATCTCATAACCACTTATGTTATTTTCCTTCATCAGTTGATACAAATAATATTCTATTGTTTGATTATCACTTACATAAGCGCCAAAAAACGTACATGGTCCTATAAAATATATTTTTCTTTCTCCCTGCTCTTTATATTCAGCTATTCTTCTGTAACCGTCAACTACATTAATATATTTGCTGTGCATATCGTTTATCATATTTATGCCATTTTTACAAGAACCACTCACTTCCCCAAGATTATTGATAAACTCCCTTACATATTCTTCACTATAATACTCTCCAAAAAAATCGCGCTGTTCTTCTTCAGACATCTCCTCTAATCCTGCGATCCAATTTTTGTGCTTTAATTTATTATCGCACATTTCAAAATCATGTTCTGTCCATTTTAAATTTTTCTCATCAAACCCAAAATACACATACACACTTGGACTCACATAATTAAATAGTTCCCTAAGCTGCTCCTTTTCCCACTCCGCAATTCTATATTTTATGTACCTGTTATCCTTCCTTATTCCATTCCACTCTTTTTCCGACTTATGCTCTCCATTGACGACAACACCTATAAATTTTCCATTTTTAATTACAGGTACTTCATGAATTTTCTTAATTCTCAATATCAACCTTTCCGCATCAGCAAAATCAATATCTTTTAAATAGCTAAAGTGTGTATTTATGCAATTCTCTACATTGCCGCCTGCATAAGCCTTCTGCCAATCACTTACGGACACTACTCCAACCAGCTTCTCTCTATCTGTCACATATATACACTCATCATCTTTTTCCAAAAAATGCCTGTATACACTCTCCAGAGTAAGCACATCATGATTTATGACACTGCTCATTTTCTCCTTTTCAATAAATCTGTAACCATCATATTTCATACAAGCCATATCCTCTCATTTATCTAAACTTTTTACTGGAAATAATTTTTTAATCATAAATAATTATATCATTAAAGCTCCATCTTTTCCATATCAGGGACTTATTATTACCTCCTATAACTCCAATCTATACTTTACCAGCCTATATTTATTCCCATTCCTCCTGTCCGTCTTTTCCTCAATCCCCACAGCGGCAAACCCCATCGAAACAGCAAGCCTATTTGCCGCCACGTTTCCCTCTCTCGCCGAATAACCAAACTCCCTCGCGCCTTGTCCTTTGCAATACTCGACAAGACACAAAACAACCTGACTGCCATAACCTCGCCCAAAATAATCCGCTCCCAAACAAATCCCCGTTTCAGCATACACGTCAGGCGCTATCTTCTCCACGCCCGCAAATCCAATCGCACGCATACACGCTTTCTCATAAATCAAATATGTATCATGATCTTTCTGATACTCTATCCCCTTTTTCATCCTCTCCATAGCTTCGCTTTCATTCTCCGCCACCTTCCATGCCATATAACGCGCACACTCCAAACGTGACCAGACATTACAATACATATCCTTCCAATCAGACATATGCGCCTTGTCAAGCACTAAATCCTTCGTTTCAAGCATTTTGCAAACCGCTCCCTTCCCTGCACAAATACAATTTATTTTTCATACATAACCCCCATCTTCTGCAAATACTCAACCGCCAACTCCGAAAACTCCTTCCCCACATCCCCAAAATAACCAATCCTCTTACTCCTGCACATTTCAACCACTTTTTCATACTCTTTATTATGAATAAGCACAATCACCTCAATAACCTCCCTCTGATATTCAATCCTCCCACACTCATCCAAAAAATCCCTCTCTCCATAACTCCCCGCCATCTCAACCAATTCCCCAAAAGCACCATCCACAATCTCATCAACCCCCTCAAAATCCAGCCCCTCAATCTCATACTTCCTCTCCCGTACTTCAGCTCGCACAGTAAACGCCCCTACCCCACGCAGACTGACGGGTTCCTCCCTGTTACTCCCCATCTCCAAAATATCCCACAAAATATCATCCACCCAAAAAGGCTTAGCACAAAAAGACACACTAATATCATCCTGATTCATAAACAGGCTCACAGAATAAAACATACCATCTCTCGAAATATAAAACACGAAATCCTTCTTTTTCAAATGATATTTCTTAAATTCTTCCTTTGCCCTAGCCTCTAAATATCTTCCCAGTTCCTTACGCCTTTTTTGTTCCTCACGCGTCATACCATATCCCTTTCCCGCACTAAGCTTTCACACATCCAACAATCCCAAAACCGCCTGCCCCATTGCGTCATCAGAAAATCCAGCAGAAAGCTCCATACAACACATTTCATCCTTAGACGACACATACGCCCCATAAGAATCCCTCCGCATTTTCTCTACCCTCACTACCTTGCCGTACCTCGCCACCTCCACACACTGAAACCTTTTGCTGAAAGACTTAAAACCATCAATCCCCTTGATTCCCGTCATCTGCCAGAATTTAAAATCTTCAACATCTTTCCTGTCAACAAATCCGGCCTTTTTTGACTTTTGCAATCCCTCCCGAATTTTCGCGCCAAGCTCCCTTGCCGACACTTCCGCCGTCGCCATATCTAATGGCGGCACAGTAATCCACGCCACAGAATCTTTCTGCACGGCACAAGCAACAATAAGATATCCCCATTCAAGACAATAATATACCTCGACACGCCCTATACTCAAGCGCCTGATTCTCCGTCTGATTTCTTTTTTAATATCCTGCAGCTTGGATTTGGTATTACTCACTTTCCCTGTCAATGTCATCTCCTACCTCTTGCACTATCTCATCAAAATTCCGCATCCAATCATCCAAACGCTTCACTGACGACAATTCGCCATTATGATAGACAGACACCTGCGCTCCCGCCATTTCAAGCTCTCCTATCATATCCCGAAAAACCCTTTTACGGTCAACACCCTGCAGTTCCTCCGCCACATCATAATAATCCAAATCAAACCCCACCACAAAATCACTACTCTCTATCCTGCCCTTAATCTCACTTAACGACAAAGAGCCGTCAAATTTTCTGATAATTTTGATATATTTCGCCAAAGAACCGTCCTTTTGTATCTTTAATTGAATCAAATTCATATAATAACCTCCACGCCTTATTTCTTCTTCGATGAAAAAATCCGTCCTGCAAGCTTTCCAAATACGCCCGTCTTTTTTTCCTCCGCGGGCAATTCATTCGTACTTTTTTCGATATTCTGCGGCTTTTTAGGCTTATCCGCCGCAATCCCCTCCGCTTTATCGCCCTTATCATCACCTTGCTCCCGAAATGTACCCACCTCTACACCAAGCAGCTCCTCCATCATTCTATCGCAATCCAAATACCACGCTTTCTTTTCAGCACTGGAAAGATATGCGCTATCCGAATCAAGGTACTTCTGATAAATACGCGTAACAGCCACAGGCTTTTTCAGTATCCCATTGACCTTTTCAATCGGCGCTTCATATGTAATACACAAATCATCAGGCAATTTCTCCTGTCCAAGCAGCCATTCCGAATAGCTCTTTGAGAAATTTTCCGCCTCTGGCATAACGACCGCCGCAAACTCCTCCTCTGTCCAAAAACGCCGCGCCAGCATTATCAATCCATAGGCATTCTGGCACTGAATTTTTTTGTATGGCGCGATATCCATCTTGCCATACCCTGCACACACATTCTGCAGCGCCTCCAAAAAACGCGGGACATCGGCAGTCAAAACCGCCAATAAGGCTGAAACCACTGCTCTTTCCCATATAGGCTTCTTTGACGTCACAAACTTCTCCGCTTTCGCCATCACCTTGTCCTGCGCGTACACAGTGCTGTCCCCCGTATTATACAGCAGACATAAAAGCACATTAGTGCCGTTCACATACATCGGATACCCATTCCCAGAAAGAGGCAGCCCCTCCGGAAATACCCTGTAAACATTCTCCACGTCCGCACACGCCAATAAATCAAGCAGCGACCATAAATGCCAGCAATGGTCATAACCGCTCGAAGACGGCAAAAAACCCACTTTCGCCTCATGATAAAAGACACTTCTCAATCCCTCAAAATCATTTTCTTTTACAAATTGTCCCAACAGTTCCTCATAGACCGCCTGCAGATAACTGTTCCCGCCCTGAATACATTTCAAAACTTTCCTATAATACTCCGGACTGCCCATATTGTCTTTCTTTCCCGCGCTCTCCGCAAACCGCTTTAAATCATCCATATACTTATCAATTTCCACACTTGCCATATCCGTTCTCCATACTTTTAAATTCATTACTTATATTTCCGTATAAAAATCAAGTGCGACAGAGTTATCAGCTCTTATCGCACTTAATTTTACCACCTTGACTTAAATTTACAGTTCCAAATTTGAAATGCGTATCGTAAAATCATTAAACAAGCTTGCGGGAATATCCTCTGTAAAACTGTACTCTTTCATCTCGTCAAGTGCAAAGTCATATACCATAACCCTGCATTTCTCCTCATCAACAATCCAATACTCACGCACACCCGCACTCCTGTATTTAAAGAGCTTTGTAGTGTAATCTATCTTCCTGCTTGCAGGCGAAACTACCTCAATTATCCAGTCAGGCGCGCCGTTGCAGCCCTTATCATCGAGCTTATTTAAATCACATATCGTGCTTATATCGGGCTCCACATATGTCTTGTTGTCGCCGTCAAGAAACACAGCAAATGGCGCTATATCAACCTCGCATCTATTGTTGTTATTGCGCTTTATATATTCGCGTATAGTCGCAAAAAGCTCGCCCACAATGCGCTGATGCTTCCTCGTCGCTGGTGACATATAATAAACCTTTCCGTCAATCAGCTCAGCCCGTTGTCCGTCAGGCAAATCAAATACGTCATTGATAGTGTAACTGTTTGTTTCAGTAAGTGCCATTTATTTATATCTCCTTATTCCCTTAAATATAATTAGGCATTGGCGAAACCCTATTCGACAACGTAGAATTTAGAACACATTTCGCAATTACCTATTAACCACAATCTCATTATACATTATATTTATCGACAAAAAAACCCCCGAAAGGAAATATTTTTCAAAATATTATGAAAACATTCCTCGGAGGTTTTTAATTTAATGCTGCCAATTAGTTCTTTGCCGCCATCTCAGCCTTAATCTGCTCTGTCAGCATAGGAACAATCTTGTTCAAATCGCCTACAATGCCATAGTCAGCTACATCAAAGATAGGAGCTGTCTCGTCTTTGTTGATTGCGATTATGATATCAGACTCCTCCATTCCTGCCAAATGCTGGATAGCGCCTGAAATACCGATTGCAAAGTAAACATTTGGGCGGACTGTCTTGCCTGTCTGTCCTACCTGCAGCTCCTTGCTTTTCCAGCCTGCGTCAACTACCGCGCGCGAGCAGCTTACCGTACCTCCGATAGCAGCCGCAAGGTCGTCAAGAAGCTTGAAATTCTCGGGGCTTCCTACGCCGCGCCCGCCTGATACAAGGATTTTCGCATCCATAATATCAACTGTATCTGTAAGGTTTTTAACTACCTTTACTATCTCGACATACTTGTTGTCGGGTGTAAATCCAGGATTGAACTCCTCAATCTCCGCCTTTGCGCCCTCGTTCTTCGGAAGCTTTTGCATAACGCCGGGACGTACCGTCGCCATCTGGGGGCGGAAATCAGGGCATGCGATTGTGGCAATCGTGTTGCCGCCAAACGCGGGACGCGTCATAAGAAGCTGATTGTGCTTCTGCTCCTTGCCAGGTACAGGATTAATAGGGAAATCGCCTATCTCAAGTGAGGTACAGTCAGCCGTAAGACCTGTATGTACTCTCGCTGACACTCTCGGGCCAAGGTCACGTCCTATAGCCGTAGCGCCTACAAGCAGTATCTCGGGCTTATATTTCTGAATAACAGATGCCAAAGCGTGGGCATAAGGCTCTGTCCTGTACTCCTTTAACTCGGGATCGTCTACCACGATAACCTTATCCGCGCCGTATGCAGCAAGCTCGTCTGCAAGCCCCTTTACTTCGCTTCCGACCAAAATAGCCGTTACCTGTGTCTCTAATTTTTCTGCAAGTCTTTTGCCCTCGCCGATCAGTTCAAGCGCAATGCTGCTCACCTTGTTATCTACCTGCTGGGCAAAGACAAACACTCCTTTATATTCTTCTAAATTCATTATTTTAATCCTCCATTCTGCGGAACCTCAAAAT
>CANQHZ010000035.1 GCA_947623805.1 uncultured Lachnospiraceae bacterium
ATTCATATTTTGTTCATATTTCTTTTTAAAAATGTTCAAGAACAAAACACGATTTAGACATTTTAAGACTATATACTGTAAACATAAGGTGATACGAAACAGTTTCACCGATAATACAGCATATTACTTAATAATAACTTTTTCATAATAAATGCCAAGTAGCTTTATAGCTGCTTGGCATCCTCCCTTTTATAAGGGATTTTTTATTTTTCAAACGGGCTTATATGCATCAAAAGTCCCTGCCTGTATGCCATAAGCAGACGTTCCAAGTCGTTTATGGTCTGCAATATCTCTTTGCCGTTGTCTGTGTCTTTTACCATCACACGCTCAGGCTCGACCTCAAAAAAGTTGGAGGTAGATTCTATATCCTTATTCTCCTCCAGCGCCTTTGCTATGCTCTCAAACGGCTGATGTGCCTTTAGACGCATTCCATGCGAATTGTATATAAGCGTGTAGCCCGCAATGCCTGTCGTTTTCTGGTACGCCTTGCAAAAACCACCGTCTATCACAATCAGCCTGTTGTTTGCTTTTATCGGTGACTCTCCGTGCGATACCTTGATAGGCGTATGCCCGTTTATGATATGCGCCATCGGCGAATCAAGACCAAACTCATGCAATATCTTTACGCAATATTCTTCCTGCCTGTAATATCTGTAATACGGGTTTTTAGGCTCATCATATGTGCTTTCGTCCACCACAAATGTGCGCTCAAATGTCTTCATATTTCTTCCAGACAGCGGCGACTTCTTGCCGCACCAAAGATACCACATAAAGTCAAGCTCTGACTGGCTCGGCTCGCCGTAGAACGCTTTTCTTGCCACTTTTGTCGCATAATCCATGTATGCCTTACCCTTGTACAATCTGCCATCAATCTTCATGCCATCAAAATCACCGTTCTCATCAAGCGGAATACATCCGTGGAAAAGCAGATTTCCGTTGCAGCAGCAGTAAATATTCCCTTTCTCATACAAAAATCCTATGTGACGTTTCAGCGTCTGGCTGTTGATAAAGGCAGAGCGCAAATCGTCCATTACCTGACGCTCGCGCTCCGTCAGCGTATACGCGTCGTTTACGTTAAGAGTGGGAAACGCATCGTCCTTGAGCTCATATTCTTTGCCGTCAATCCGCACCGTGCCGCGCGCCTTGTCTATCTTGTCAAGCAGCAGACGGTCCACCATATCGTACTCCGGATGGCGCATTATTATCTGCCCCTCAAGCTTAAACAGCATTACCGAAATCGCTTTCAGCGCTGCTTTCATAGGAGGAAGTGAGGGATATGTCTGCTCAGCAAAAAGCGTGAGGGAGCGCAGGCTTATCGCATAAGCGTTTTCAAGGATTTCTATATTATTGTATTTAATATTGTTTCTGAGCACATTGGCAATGCACGCCTCGCAGCCGCACGCCGCTCCCATCCACAAAATATCATGGTTTCCCCACTCAATATCCACACTATGGTGGTTCATAAGCAAGTCAATAATGCGGTCGGCGCTGCCGCCCCTGTCATATATATCCCCGACTATATGAAGTCTGTCCACGGCAAGCCGCTTTATCAGCCGGCTGAGCGCTTCAATAAACTCATCGGCGCTGTCTATGTCGATTATCGTATCTATGATTTTTTCATGATACACATATTGGTTGTTGTCCTCATCAGGCTGCTCATGCAAAAGCTCGTCGATTATGTAACTGAACTCTATCGGGAGTGCCTTTCTCACTTTTGAGCGAGTGTACTTTGATGAAAGCAGCTTTGCGAGCTCTATCAGATTTTTCAGAGTAATTTTGTACCAGTAAGGCGTGACGGCATTCTGTAATTTCAGCATCTTTATTTTTTCAACGGGATAATATACAAGTGTGCAGATTTCCTGTCGCTCGCGCTCAGAAAGTCTTTCCTTAAATATCATGTCCACCTTTTCCTTGATGACGCCCGCGGCATTATTCAAAATATGAAAAAACGCCTCATACTCGCCATGCAAATCGCTCATAAAGTGCTCCGTACCTTTAGGCAGGTTGAGTATCGCCTTTAAGTTTATAATTTCCCTGCATACAGACGGTATTGAGGGGTATTTCTCCGACAGCAGTCTAAGATATTTTAATTCATCTTCCGAAACAGGATTAACATTTGAAAGTTCCATAATGGCAGCACCTCCGTTCTTTAGTTAATTATAACCTAACTATACGGCTTTTCGCAACTATATTTTAGGCATTTTGCACTACCGTATTTTGCACTACCTTTATGCCTCACTCGCAAACCCTGTCCCGCTTGGCGCGTATTCGCTCAGTATGCTTGCCTCGCCATATTTATCATAAGAATATAGCATAAACCCGCCCTCATCATCGGCACTCACGGCAATATCGCCTCCCAGCGCGCGCTCAAGCTCCTTTAACATTCCATAGTGACTAAACTGATAGCGCGCACTCGCGTCATTCTCAAGCGCTCTGGTGAGTTTATCTATAAGCTCCTGTCTGTATTCAGGCGTTATACGCCGTTTTTCGTTTCCGCTAAAATCTCCTATATATCCGCCATGCAAAAGGCACCAGTCTACCGTATCGCATATTTCCGATAAAAATATGGCTATCGCCGCTTCTATCGTCATCATGGCTATCGGATGTCCCCTCTGTTTAGACGTCTCCTCGCCATTTTCCGTATTGTCTATGCTGCTTATATTTTCGATACGGGAGAGCCTCTGCAGGTCTGTATCCCGTCTTGTAGTCATTTTCCCCTCATTTCCGCCGCTTTTGCGGCATATATGGCAAAAAATTCTATGTTTATTATTTATATCGGATTTTATTTTAGATTTTTTAGCCTGCGGCAATTTGCTTATTCCATATTTTTACGTTTTATGGTATACTGCTTATATGGGCGCAAGCCAAATTCGCATACCGGACAGGATTGGAGGATTGTTATGTTTACAGAACAAAAGCTCGAAGAACACTACGGCAAAATTCCCTCAGACGCTTTACATATCATAAGAGACGAATATAAATGGGCTCTTGAGGAATGTGGAGTGCACAATGATGAACAGCTCAAATACATAGAAAAAGCTCTCTCACTGCGCGGAGAAAGCCTTGAAGTACGCGTCAACCGCAAGATTTTATTTTTGTGTAAATGCGGTCAAAGCCGTATCGTTACTACCAATGCCAATGATGACAAAATAAAAATGTTTATCTTCGACCAGTACAATGTACCTTGCACTAAGTGTCGCAATGTCAATATGTACACATGGAAATATATGGAGTAAGACATCAAAAAGCTCTCAAGGCAGCCAAAATAGCTGCCTTGGAGTTTATAAGATACCCTTAAAATGCATCCGCTTCGGGCAGGAAAAACGGCAGAGGAAACCACCCGTTAGGGATGTTTTTTAATTTACCCTGCGGATTTTGCTGTTCTCGGAAACACAAAGGTGTAGTGAGCAGATAGACAAGCTCGCTGCTGTTTTCTACAATTATATCGGGAACAGTACATGCTGTTTCAACTTTTATTTCCTGAGCGGCGCCTGCATCTGATACCGTTACTTGATAACCGGCGCCTGTCTCGTTTATGACTATCGTACATTCGCCCTGCTCAAGCCTACGGTACTTTGATTTCCACTTAAATAAAAATTCCAATACATTTCTATAGTTCAGAATTTTTATCTGATGTGACATTCCTACATTATAGTAATCGCACATCTTGTCAAGAAAACCCATTTTTTCCGTTTCATCTGCTCCCACGGTAATGCCGGTCTCATCGCAGTCTATGTTATCTATAAATTCATAAATAATCTCAGGGAGCATATAAATATCATCAAGTTCAAATTCAAAGATATTGCGCTCATCAAACGACGCGTTTATGTATCCCACCAGATTTTCATTGTGATATACAAGATATATAATGCCGCCCCAGCTTTGAAGACACGGCAAAAAGTCTTCTCTTGAGCGCGCTGTCACATGGCGCCGGCTATACAGCGCATACAGCCTGTCTATTATGTCATCTGCGTCCTCGGTCTGTCGGTCCATGATTTCAAAGCTGTAAAACGTCTCCGCGCCAAAATCGTCTCCGTATAAGCTTTGACAGCAGTGGCGTATGCTGTCGCGCGTTATGTTATAATTGTATTTGATGCCCGCCCGCTCAAAACCATAATGTCGATAACGATGGCGTCCTCCGTCAAGTATCATCAAATCGCATTGGACCGCTCTCGCACTCTCCTCTGCCTGTTTCATCAACTCAGTCATGTATCCTTTATGCCTGCTGTTTGGGTGGACAGAAACTGTCCCCACATACGCTGCCTTGAGCCTGCAGTCAGATTGCCTTAGTTCCAATGGATATAAATCGATAAGCGCGCGTATTTTTCCGTTTTCCTCTATTATATGGTGCTTTAGCCTTTCTGCCCTGTCATGCGAATACGCTTTCGGCAAAAGCTCTGCAAAATCTATCCCCTCACCTTTCAAATTAAAAACCAAATTTGCAAAGTCAATAATATCCTCTAAATTTTTCACTCCTGCTCTCCTTTTGACAAAAATAAAACGCAAACCGTCGGCTTGCGTTCTATCACATCATGATTTTTTTGAAGCTTTTGGTTTAACAGGCTTATCATCTTCCTGCTTAGGCGGCTCCTCTACCGCGGGGAATAAACTCTTGACGTCCACATCGGAATAGCAGAAACTGCACTTTCCGTTTATAGCCGCACCGTTGCTTACTTCCAGAACTTTTACCTTTATATCACTGTCGATAATCGCCTTTTCTCCCACGGTCATGCTGTCCTTTATGTCAAGATTACCCTGAATAGCCCCGTCTACTACAAGTTTCTCGGCGCTGATGTTGCCCAGGATGACCGTGTTTTCCCTTATAATCGCGCCCTGAGTACAGTCAATGTCGCCTTCTATAAATGAGTCCTTGGCGTATAAATCAATTGCCTTAATGTTGCCTTTCACATTTCCGCATATGTTTATGCAGTCGCCCGATTTGATATTGCCGTTGACTTCGCCGTACATCTCAAGCTTTCCTGTCATATCAATATTTCCGTTGATAATTGTTCCCTTAGGTATAACAGCCGTTCCTGCGCCTGTTTCTTCAAAATTGTTCATTGTTACCTGTTACCTCCGTATTTAAGTTTTAGCTTTTTTAAGCACAAACCCACTATATAACACTTGATATATATATTAAAGCCTATTTACGCCCAAAAATCAACATTATATGCAAAATTTACGTAGTAAAATTTACAAGTTGTCAAACTGTCCCTTAAAAAATATTTAAAATTGTCTATTTCTAAAAAGTCAGTCTGCGATATACTAATTAAGACAAACGGATTGTCACAATCAAAACACACCATGAATGGAGGAACATTATCATGACGCAAAAAAATCTGAAAACATATAAGTTAGCCCTGACCGGACTTATGGCAGCGCTTTCATATGTAGTATTTACTTTTTTACAAATAAAAATTCAGCTCCCAGGCGGAGATGCGACAAGTATTCACCTTGGCAATGCCGTATGCGTGCTTGGAGCGCTTTTGCTCGGCGGTCCACTTGGCGGCATAGGCGGAGCCATAGGCATGACTATCGGTGATTTATTCGACCCAGTGTATGTAGCATACGCTCCCAAGACTTTTATATTGAAGCTTTGCATCGGTTTGATTACCGGTTTTGTAGCTCATAAGCTCGGAAAGATTTCGACCCTGCACGACTCAAAAAAGGTTTTCAGCTGGGTGCTTGCAGCGTCCGTGAGCGGACTTTTATTCAATGTTATTTTTGACCCGCTTGTGGGATATTTTTACAAACTTATCATTATTGGAAAGCCTGCGGCAGAGCTTACGCTTGCATGGAACATAACCTCAACCTCTATCAACGCCGTAGTTTCAACAGTAGCGGCAACGGCAGTATATATGGCATTAAGGCCTGCGCTTGCAAAGGCAGGACTTCTGCCGCCTATCGGCAAAGCCTCATTAAAGGACAAAACCGCTTAATAAAAAATCAAGCCCCGGTGCTTATTCTGGCATCGGGGCTTTTTCATTTCTTTTATTCCA
The DNA here is from genome assembly GCA_947623805.1 of uncultured Lachnospiraceae bacterium. GTDB lineage: Bacteria > Bacillota > Clostridia > Lachnospirales > Lachnospiraceae > COE1. Next base: position 6,000 of record CANQHZ010000035.1, read on the forward strand.
GCTCAAACATACTCGTATTCGACGAAAGGGTATCTGACATCTTAATAATCGTATCTACATCATTGCTGCACTCGGTAACAATATTTCTAAGCTCCTGCATAGATGCCGATGTTTCCTCCGTGCTCGCCGCATTCTCCTCGGAAAGAGTTGCAAGACTTTCAACCGCCTGTAGTACATTGTCCTTAAGGCTGTTGAGGTTTTCTACCTCTTTGCGAATATTGTCTACCGCGCCACCAACCTCATTTATCTCCATATTGAGGTTGCCAAATACTGTCTGGGTATTTTGCAGCTCAGCGCCTTGCTTGTCGATTACCTCTGTAACCTGTTTCATCGTGTCTACCGTGACATTGGAATTTTTGATAAGCAAATCTATAATGCCTGTAATGCGGCTTGCCGACTCCGCCGACTGGTCTGCCAGTTTCCTGATTTCATCAGCCACCACTGCAAAACCTCTGCCCTGCTCGCCTGCTCTGGCCGCCTCTATGCTGGCATTGAGTGAAAGTAAACTCGTCTGGTCCGCTATATCCGTGATGACATCCGCCGCCGACTGAATATCAAGTGCCGACCGATTTGTCATATTCGTCTGCTCATACACTACGTCAAACGCCTGTTTCGTCTCATTACTTATCTTGATAAGCTCTACAAGCGTCGCGTCTACACTCTTATTGTACTCACGCATCTTATCCGTATTGCCCACAAGCTGTTCGACATTCTGCGATGTGCTCTCTATGGCATTGCCCATACCCTGCACTTCCGTGCCGACATCCGCCGTGTTCTGCGCCTGCTGCGTAGAGCTGTATGCCATTTCCTCAACGGCGCGGTCAACATTCCCTATGTAATCTGTCATACTCCTGAACGAATCGGAGAAGTTGCCGGATATTCCCTCCAAATCGCCCGACGCGCTCTTGATATTATTGACAATCGTCGAAAGACTGCTGATAAGCTTATTCACGCTATGCGCTATATCACCGACTTCATCGGCACGCTGCAGAAGTTTTCCGTCAACACTGGTGTTAAGCTTGCCCTCCGCAACGCTGTTTAAGCTTGCGATAACGTTTACTATTACCGCGAGTATGCTCTTTATGCTGAAAATAGTCAATATCACGCTGACTACAAGAATCGCAGCCACCACCACAAGGCTCAGCATAAGGTTCTGCGAATAAATTGCCGTTATGTTTGACTTGTCAAGTCCTACGAAAGTCATACCTATGATTTCATCAGCATTCTGCTGGTGCAACGGGCAATACATCGCGTAATACTCCTTGCCCGCGATAACTACATTGTCGGAATAATAATCCTGCCCTTCAACCACTACAGCCTGGTATATCGCAGGGTCTGCCGTCGTGCCAATCATACGGGTGCCCGTCTCGTCAACAAGGCTTGTCGCCATGCGCGTGTCTCCGTAAAATACAGTAACCTGCAGGTCTACCTCTTTACTGAAATTATCGAAAAAGTCTGTGTTGTCACTTATACTTTTCTTACCTTTGTAAAATTTGCCATTGTTGTACACATATGTACCGTTTGCCAGATTGCCTACCGACACTTCAAACGCATACTGCGCCGCGCTAAGCTCATGCTTTACCATAGCGTCTATAATGCTGGAGCTGAGTTTCTCCATTGAAATTACCGCTACAACCGACAGAAGAAGCATCGGAACAAGCGCCAATATCAACAGCCTCGGCATTAGTTTTAGTCCTTTTCTCTTTGTATTGCTCTCCTCCATGAATATTCCCTGCCTTTCTATACAGACATTTAGAGCTAATAGTATACTTTTTATTATATTATGTGTAGTCCTATTCTACCTCAAACATGCTCGTATTTGATGCGAGGGCATCTGACATCTTAATAATCGTATCTACATCATTGCTGCACTCGGTAACGATATTTCTAAGCTCCTGCATAGAGGCTGAAGTCTCCTCCGTGCTTGCCGCGTTCTCCTCGGAAAGAGTGGCAAGGCTTTCAACCGCCTGAAGCACATTGTCTTTAAGGCCATTAAGATTTTCTACCTCCTTGCGGATGTTATCCACTGCCCCGCTGACCTCTTTTATCTCCATGTTGAGGTCATTGAATACTGACTTGGTATTCTGCAGCTCCATGCCCTGCTTATCAATTACCTCTGTAACCTGTTTCATCGTGTCTACCGTGACATTGGAATTTTTGATAAGTAAATCTATAATGCCTGTGATGCGGTTTGCCGACTCCGCCGACTGGTCTGCAAGCTTTCTGATTTCATCAGCCACTACCGCAAAACCCTTGCCTTGCTCGCCCGCTCTTGCCGCTTCTATGCTGGCATTGAGCGAAAGCAGGCTCGTCTGGTCCGCTATATCCGTGATGACATCTGCCGCTGACTGAATATCAAGCGCCGACCGATTTGTCATATTTGTCTGCTCATATACTACGTCAAATGCCTGTTTTGTCTCATTGCTTATCTTGATAAGCTCTACAAGCGTCGCGTCTACACTCCTGTTGTACTCGCGCATCTTATCCGTATTGCCTACAAGCTGTTCGACATTCTGCGATGTGCTCTCTATGGCATTCCCCATGCCCTGCACCTCTGTACCGACATCGGCGGTATTCTGCGCCTGCTGCGTAGAACTGTATGCCATTTCCTCTACCGCGCTGTCAACATTTCCTATGTAATCTGTCATGCGTCCGAAAGATTCTGAGAAATTACTTGATATATTCTCCAAATCACCCGACGCGCCTTTAATGTTGTTGACTATGGTGGAAAGACTGCCTATAAGTTTATTTACGCTGTGCGCTATGTCACCGACTTCATCGGCACGCTGCAAAAGCTTTTCGTCCACGCTGATATTAAGCTTGCCCTCCGCAACGCTGTTTAAGCCGACGATGACATTTACTATTACCGAAAGTATACTCTTTACACTGAAAATAGTCAGCACTACGCTCACTGCAAAAATCACCATCAGCACCACAAGACTTAGCATAAGGTTTTGCGAATATATCGATTTTATGTTTGACTTGTCAAGTCCCACAAAAGTCATTCCGATGATTTCATCTGTGTTTGGCTGGCATAGCGGACTGTACAGCGCATAATATTCTTTGCCCGCGATAACCACATCGTCGGAATAGTAATCCTGACCGCCCGTTACTACGGTCTCATATATCTCCGGACTGGCTGTCGTGCCAATCATGCGCGTGCCGTCCTCATCAACAAGACTTGTCGCCACTCGAATATCGCCATAAAATATCGTGACCTGCAGGTCAACCTCCTGGCTGAAATCATCAAAGAAATCAGTGTTGTTGCTTATGTTTCTCTTGCCCTTATAGAAATTACCGCCGGCATATATATATGCGCCGTTTGACAGATTTTCTACCGATACTTCAAAAGCATACTGGGCAGCACTCAGCTCGTGTCTCACCATAGCCTCTATAATGCTGGTGCTCAACTTTTCCATTGAAATTACCGCTACAGCCGACAGAAGAAGCATCGGAACAAGTGCCAATATCAAAAGTCTTGGCAGCAGTTTTAGTCCTTTTCTTTTTGTATTATTATTTTCCCCCATAAATATCTCCTGCCTTTCTATATGAACATATAGAGCTTATAGTATACTTTATATAGTAACATATTCTTTATTTTTTTACAACAATTTAATATAATGTATACACAATTTTGTGCAATATGGCAAAAAGGCGCGAATTTTTTCGATTCACGCCTTTTATTAGACCCTTATTTTATGAATTTTTAAGGTCCTGAGCCAATTCATATACCGCCTCAAATATCTGCTTGCACTTCTCAACCTCACTGACTGTGACATTGGAGTTTTCCAAGCCCTCGCTTGACGATGCGGCAACTTCCTCGCTTGTAGCCGAAAGCTGTGAAATGTGGTCGTATATATTGTTTGATGATTTGACAATCTGTTCGGTACCGCTGCGCACCTCGTCTATATTGCACGAAAGCGCTTTGACCTCGTCTGAAACTATCGCAAATTTTGCTTTCGTCTCGTCAATGAGTTCATTCTGCTTTGCGACTGAGCTTACTGCGTTCTCTATGCTCTCGTTTGCGCGCTTTGTGTCCTCATTTAGCTCCTGAATGATATTTGTAATATTTGTGGACGCGTCTTTTGTATCCTCCGAAAGTTTCCTGATTTCTTCCGCTACTACCGAGAAACCTCTGCCCGCCTCGCCTGCTCTCGCCGCCTCTATGCTGGCGTTAAGCGCAAGGAGATTTGTCTGGCTCGAAATGCTTATGATTGAATCCACAAAGCTCTCCACCTTTTCAACTTTTTCAGTAAGCTCTGTGATAACCTCCTCCATAAGCTTACTGCTGCGGCTTACGTTGTCCGCCTGCTTGCCAAGCTCCTGAACCGACTGCACGCCGTCATGCACTGTGGCTGATACGCGCTGCGACGAATTTATCATCGCGCTTGTGAGCTCGCCCGCGTGCTCCGCCTGATTAAGTATCTCACCGCATATTTCAGCCTGACCTTGAATTGCCTCCGCCGTGCTCTCCGTGCTGCCTGCAATGTTTTCTATTGAGGTATGGCTGTTGCCAAGGCTCTCCCTGAGTGTCTCAAACATTTCCATGGCCTCACCAAAGTGCTTGATGATGTTTTCAGCGACAGTAACCATTATTTCATTGCTCTGCTTCTGTTTCTCAGCTGCCTCCATAATTGTGTCTGTATTCTCGTGATTGAATTTGACAAGCAGCGACGTAATCCTGATTGACGAGTACGCTACAAGTATGCATATGAAAATGTTTACCACCATCGTCGAGCCTATAGGCTGCGAGCCTGAAACAAGCTCAATGAGCATACGTATTATGTTTGCGCCAAGTATTACTGAATTGCCCGCTATGATAATGCGTTTGTTGAGATATGCCATTGCCGCAAAAAGGATAGGAAGTGCATACATGCATGTGTCCTCTGTAGTGCCTACAAGCCTTACGATTATGTACACACATGATGCTGCCGCCAGCATACACCTTGCACATAGCATAGTTTCACGTTTCATAATGAATAGCACAACTATGGCAATCAGCGCAACCAGCGAAGCTATCAGCTGCAGATAAGATTTCCATGATATAGCGGCTTTATCCGCTGTGCCCAGGAATGCCACAAGCGATAAAAAAATATAGCCTACAATAACAATGAGCACGGGAAATACTACTCCGTTTGCACGTTTTAATTGATTGTCCGTCATCATAATATCGTACCCTTCTTTCTGTGTTAGATTATGTTTTTTCAGAATATTTGTCTTTTTCTGTCAAATATACTGTTATTTTATTGTACCACTTATTTTTTTAATTGTATAGTAAAAATTACTCATTATAAATAGGAAATTTTAAGTAAATTAAATAAAAAGCACAAAAATAGCCGCCCATTTATGCCAAAACTAGAGCGACCATTTTGTCAGCTTTAAACCAGTACGGTTATGATACTGTGCAATTTTATTTATTATTCTGATATTGCCTTAAATGCCTCATCCAAGTCCTCGATTATGTCATCGATATGCTCTGTGCCAATCGAAAGTCTTACTGTATTCGGCTTTATTCCCTGCTCGGCCTTTTCCTCGTCGCTAAGCTCGGCGTGGGTAGTGGTGTAGGGATGTATGACAAGCGATTTGACATCAGCTACATTTGCGAGCAGCGAAAACAGTTCGAGATTATCTATGAAGTCTTTTGCTTTCTGCTCGCCGCCCTTTATCTCAAATGTAAAGATTGTGCCACCGCCATTGGGGAAGTATTTTTTGTACAGTCTTTGCTGCTCGGCGTCTGTGGTTACGGCAGGGTGATTTACTTTTTCCACAAGCGGGTGTTTTGAGAGGTAGTCCACTACCTTGAGCGCGTTCTCAACGTGGCGCTCCACTCTGAGGGAGAGTGTTTCCAATCCCTGCAGAAAGATAAACGCGTGGAAAGGCGAAAGCGTCGCGCCTGTATCGCGCAGGAGTATAGCGCGTATCCTGGTGACAAAGGCCGCCGCACCAGCCGCATCGCAGAAGCTTATACCATGATAGCTTGGGTTCGGCTCGGTAAGCTGTGGAAATTTGCCGCTTGCTTTCCAGTCAAATTTGCCGCTGTCCACTATCACTCCTCCAATTGTCGTGCCATGCCCGCCTATAAATTTTGTCGCCGAATGTACTACTATGTCCGCGCCGTACTCGATTGGCCTTACGAGATAAGGCGTCGCAAATGTACTGTCTACGACAAGCGGGATGCCGTGCCTGTGCGCGATTTTGGCGATTTCTTCTATATCGGAAACCTCCGAATTGGGATTGCCAAGTGTTTCTATATATAATGCCTTTGTGTTGTCTTTAATCGCTTTTTCAAAGTTGCTTACATCCAACGGGTCTATAAACGTCGTGTCTACGCCGTAGTCAACAAGTGTATGCGCAAGAAGATTGTATGTACCGCCGTAAATATTTTTTGCAGCTACGATATGACCGCCGTTCTGCGCAAGGTTTTGTATCGTATATGTGACTGCCGCTGCCCCTGAAGCCACTGCGAGCGCCGCCACGCCGCCCTCCAGCGCTGCCATTCTCCGCTCAAATACATCTTCTGTGGGGTTTGTAAGTCTGCCGTATATGTTACCGGCATCCGAAAGGTTAAAGCGCGCTTCCGCATGGGCGGAATTTTTAAAGACGAATGACGATGTCTGATAAATAGGCACTGCCCTTGCGTCTGTGACAGGGTCAGGACTTTCCTGCCCTACGTGAAGTTGAAGTGTTTCAAATTTCAGATTTCTTTCATTGTATGATTTTTTGCTCATAATTTTTTCTCCATTTCCGCCCGGATAATCAGGCTGCTTTAAATTTGACGTCTAAATTTGTTATATGATAACTCTTTATTCCTAGTATGTCAATAGGTTTAATAAGTTTTTTATAATATTGCATTATTCTTTTTTCATAGTTATAATTATAATAATATCTGCCAAAACAGCATGCCTTAATCGAAAACTGTTTTTGCACATAAGATTTCAAATACAATTAATTTTATTTAGGAAATGAGGAACTAATATGAATTCTGCAGCCGCCAAAAGGACAAACACAATATATTCAATGATATTATTGGCTCTTAGCCTTTTATTTTATCTGTTTTTTGCATATTATGACGGATATGTTATTTGCGTTGACTCTCCTACTTATATCGATATGAGCACATCCAGAGAGCCGTTTTACTGTACGTTTTTAGCTATTCTCCGCTATATATTTGCAAACCATAATGATTTTTATCTGACGGTCGCTATTTATATCCAAAGCATATTGGCAGCACTTGCTGCATGGATTTTAGCTGATTATCTGAGGAAAGAACTGAACCTTTCACTTTTTATCTCATTGGCAATATTGGCTATGCCTCTTGCGACTTCTTTTTTGTGTCGTTTCGCGGCATTGCGGTCTGCCATGTATTCAAACAGCATATTGACCGAGGGTTTGGCTTGTCCATTATTTCTTATTTTTATCCGCTGCTTATTGGAATACTACTTTAAGCATAACTACAAAAGCCTAATCAGTGCAGGCATACTTTCTTTTATAATGATTTCCACGCGAAAGCAGATGAGCCTGACATTAATTGTGCTGTTATTCGTATGTTTCTGCTGCGCGATAAAATACAAATGCTTCAAGAGCGAGGTCATTACGTTTGTCTTATTTAGCATAATCGTCTTAGCTTGCAATGTAATTTTTGACAACGGCTACAATTATCTGGTTCATGGCGAACCCGCCAGACATTCGAGTGATAACAGATTTATTGCCACAATGACGATTTATACTGCCGAGCGCGAATATGGCGAATATATTTCTGACGAAGCTGTCAGAAATATATTTTATGATGTATATGACTCCTGCGAGGAAAATGGATTTTTAAAGCACTGCGCAGGAAAAGGCTGGTACGAGCGCAACGACCATTTTGGTAATAATTACGACAATATTCAGATAGATACTCTCTGGCCCACGGTACGGAGCTATGTCTATGCAAACTATTCGGGAAGCTATGTATTTCTTGAGGAAAAGGTTGATGAATTGACGCATGAAATGATTGCCTCGCTGCTGCCTCATGTGTGGAGACAGATACTTGCCACTTTTGGCGACAATTTACTGGCAGGGTTCATTATGACAGTCGCTAAAAATAGCCCGCTCCTTATTTGGTATTCGATAATAATCTACATTGTTTATATAGTTTTTCTGGCAATAAATATCAAGCGTGAGGGAATGACGCTTATTTCCTTTTTAAGCCTTTTGACGCTGGTATCTATTATATTTAATGTGGCTATTGTTTCTGCTGTGATTTTCTGCCAAACAAGATATACGATTTATAACATGCCTTTGTTTTATATAAGCCTTATTTTGCTTTTGTATAATTGTATTTTAAAGGGTAAACTACATGCCAAATAATTTTCATAGCATTATGATATTATAACAGATATTAGAGGTTTGTCTTATGAAAAGAGTTGCGTTGATTAATGATTTGTCGGGATTGGGGCGGTGTTCGCTTACGGCGGCTATTCCTGTGATTTCTTCTATGGGCATGGAGGCTTGTCCATTTCCTACGGCTGTTTTGTCGGCTCAGACGGGTTTTGAAAGTTATTTTTTTGATGATTATACTGATAAAATGGATATTTTCACAAATGAATGGGCGAAAATGGGCGTGTGTTTTGACGGAATACAATCAGGATTTCTTGCAAATCCTGTCCAGATAGAGAAAGTGATTAATTTTCTCGATATATTTCAGAAAAAAGGTACACTGTATCTTGCAGACCCTGTGCTCGGCGACAGCGGGATTAAGATGAAAGCTTTCAGCAGCAAGCTGCTTGACTGTGTACGCGAGCTTGTGCGGCGTTCAAGCATCTGTACTCCAAACCTTACAGAATTGTGCCTGCTTGCGGGAGATGATTATGACACTATTGTCACTTTTGCTGACAATGCTGACTATAACGAGCGCATCTGCGAGGTGGCGCACAAGCTTGTAAAATCAGCATACGGAGAACAGACCGTGCTTGTTACGGGAATTATACGCCAAAAGGATAATGCGGCGTATGTCGGCAATCTTGCGGTGAGCAGTAACGAGAGTTTCTACTTGGAAACGCCTTATACCGGCAAGAGCTTTTCGGGTACGGGGGATTTATTTGCGGCTGTGATTTGCGGAGCTATGGTTAAGGGATTTTCTGTTGATTGCGCGATGAAAAAGGCGGCTGAATTTCTGCAGCCTGCCATTGAGGAGGCATCTGCCGAAAATATTGACCGTAATTATGGCATCTGCTTTGAAAAATATTTGCGTCTTCTTATGTGATGCTGGCAGACGCAAGGCAGCTCAGCCAAGCCGGATAAGTTAGCCTTAGGCTTGGCAATAAGCTTTGGTATGCTGCTTGCACAATTTACCTAAATTTATCAGCTTAGTTAAGCTGCTGCCCTATTTTAGTGTCGTATATTTAGATAATCCACATTATCACTGATTACTCGGCATAAGGCTTGGCTGCTTTATCATTCCGTAAATAGCGGGGGCGTCTATCATTACAGCTACAGTAACCGCGCTGTCATTTTCAAGCGTAAACTCTGCGCTGTACTTTGTCCAGCCGTCTGCTGACGGGAAAATTTCCTTTGAGCCCAGCGTCTCGCCTTGCTCATTCTTTACATAAATTCCCACCTTTACATTTGTAGTGTTATCCCCTTGATAATAAACGGAAAAGCTGTATGCGCCTTTTGAAAGCTTAGCCGTCTTCTGGCTTATCGACAGCTTGAAATTACTCTCGGCTTTAAAGTATATATAATTTACCGGAATAATCGGTGGTATTTCACTTACCTCCTGCCGCATTTCAAGGCTCAGACTTCCGTCCTCTGCCGTTTGCTCTATAACCCATTCCTCGGGAAGACCTTTAAAAATATTTTCAAGGTCTGCATTGGCCAGAAGATTGTTTCTGCTGTCTTTTTCCACAAATTTTATCTTTAACTCTATTGCTTCGCCGCTTTCGGAAAGCTCCCCTTTTATGACGCGAGTGTCATTTTTATCTGCTGCAAGGACAGGCGCCCATGTAACCGTCTCGCGTTCAAGCCGCCCGTCATATTTTAGTGTTCTGATTGTTTTTGGCAGATATTCTGATATATCACAACCTTTAGGCACTTCAATATCTGCAGGTGCATATATTTTAGCCGTCTTATTTACATCTATGCCCATGATGTCCGTATTAAACGCCTTTAGCCCAAGCGTAGGCTTGCCGTCGCTGTCCACAATTCCCATGCAGTAACCCCATCCGTCATCATTTTCATCGTTCGGTCTTATGAACGGCTCCCAGTAAAAAACGCCCATTCCCATGCCGCCTCTTATATGAGCGGCTATGCTCATTATCAGTTCAAAAACCTGCTTCTGCGCCGCGCCGCCTGCGGGAAAACCTGAAATTCTTTCCTGCTCCTCGCCAAACATGTTATCCCTGCTCCTGCGATACGCATGTGCCATCTCAGCTATTATCAGCGGTCTCTTGTAACGCTCTGCGAGATTTTCCATTGAATTTTTCAAATCATTGAAAGTACCGTGCCAAAACGGATAGTATGACAGCCCAATCACATCAAAATCAGTTACGCCATGCGCAAGCGCGTTGTCAAACCATTCCCTGAAATAATAAAACCTGCCGCCCTGGTCAAGATGAAGCATTATCTTTGTATCGCGCCCTTTCTGCGTCTCCCTGACTGCGCGTATTCCGGCATTTAAAAGTCCCGCAAGCCCGTCCCAATTTGAGGTAAGCCCGTCGGGCCAAAGCATGCCACACCTTATCTCATTGCCGACCTGCACCATATCGGGATATGTACCATTTTCGTCAAGCTCTATAAGGACCGCTTTTGTATAGTCATATACTGCGTCCTCCAACGCCTTTCCCGTCAGGTTTTTCCATGCGAGCGGCTTATTCTGCTGCCCCGGGTCCGCCCAGTAATCTGAGTAATGGAAATCAAGCAGAAACCCTAAATCGCGCGACTTTATCTCTTTCGCCATCCGCTTTGTGTATTCAAGATTGCAATATCCCCCCGACTCCTTTACGTTTTCAGGATTGTTCCATATACGGAGCCTGCCGTAATTAAAGCCCTGCGCCTTGCCAAAATCAAGAATATTGACCTCATTGCCGTCAAAATCATAATATTTGTGCCCTCTGTCCATCATCTCCATATGTGATGAGATGTCCATGCCCTTAATAAACATTTTTTCTACCCGCCTTTCCGATTGCACTGACATTCTGCCGAAAGTCCATGCATATCGCATAAGCAGAATATCCCATTAATTTATTATATACCCAAATCACGGTTTACTCAATTTTTTATCCAAAATTTTCTTTTTTGTGTGCGTTAATTCAAATATTCAGGCAAAAGTGCAATCAAAAAACACTGCCAAAATACCATTTCAGCAGTGTTTTTTATACTCATTTCTATTGTTCTTCTTCCTCAAGCCTCTCCTCAATATCATTTACAGGCTTTTGCAAACCCTCGATTTTGATGTTGTTTTTCTCGGCGTAATCCCATAGCGCCGCATGGATTGCCTCCTCCGCAAGAAGCGAACAATGCACCTTTACAGGCGGAAGTCCGTCGAGTGCCTCCATTACCGCTTTGTTTGTGACCTGCAGCGCCTCCTGTATGGTCTTACCCTTTACAAGCTCGGTCGCCATGCTGCTCGTCGCTACAGCTGCGCCGCAGCCGAAAGTCTTGAATTTCGCCTCCCTGATAATGCCGTTATCGTCGATATCAAGGTACATACGCATTATATCGCCGCACTTGGCATTGCCTACCGTACCTACACCGCTAGGATTTTCTATCTCACCCACATTGCGTGGATTGTTGAAATGGTCCATTACCTTTTCACTGTACATATTTTTGTTTCCTTTCTATATAAATAATAAAATATTTTGACTAAATTCGTCCAGTTGAGAAAGCATTTCGCAGTTACCTCATAAAATAACTTACGCCTGTTTCTTTACAAAGTCCTCATAAAGCGGAGACATTGAGCGCAGCCTTGCGACTATCTCCTTTAACTTTTCGACTGTAAAATCTATCTCATCTTTTGTATTTTCCACTGAGAGCGTGAGCCTCAATGAGCCATGTGCTATCTCATGCGGAAGCCCAATTGCAAGCAGTACATGCGACGGGTCAAGAGAGCCGGACGTGCAGGCTGAACCTGATGACGCACATATTCCATTCTGGTCTAAGAGTATCAAAAGCGACTCACCCTCAATAAACCTAAAGCAGAAATGCGCGTTGTTCGGAAGCCTTTTTACTGCATCACCGTTTAAGCGTGTATAGGGTATCTCGTCAATGACACGCTTTATCAGATAATCCCTTAGCTCTGTCTCCTTTTTTGCGTTTTCTTCAAGCTTTTCCTTAGCAATTTTTGCCGCCGCGCCAAAGCCGACTATACCTGCCGTGTTGAGCGTACCCGCGCGCCTTGAACGTTCCTGCGCCCCGCCGTGTATGAACGAGCCGATACGCACGCCTTTCCTGATATACATGATGCCTACGCCCTTTGGCGCATTGAGCTTATGGCCGCTCGCGCTCAGCATGTCGATGTTCATTTCATTTACATCAATGGGAATATGCCCGTATGCCTGAACCGCGTCTGTGTGGAAAAGTATACCGTGTTTCTTTGCAAGCGCGCCTATCTCGACTATCGGCTGGATTGTGCCTATCTCGTTGTTTGCTGTCATAATCGTGATTAAAATTGTGTCAGGGCGTATGGCTTTTTCGAGCTCGTCAAGCCTGACAACTCCGTTTTCATCAACATTTACGTATGTCACCTCATAGCCCTGCTTTTCAAGGTACTGGCATGTGTGGAGTACGGCATGGTGTTCTATCGTTGAGGTTATGATGTGCTTGCCCTTGTCCTTGTTAATCTCGGCTGCCGCCTTTATTGCCCAGTTGTCGGACTCGCTGCCGCCTGCCGTAAAATAAATTTCATTTGTCTCAGCGCCTATAAGCTCTGCGGCATTCTTTCTCGCCTCGTCAACCGCGCTCATCGCCTTACCCGCAAAACTGTATATTGCGGAGGGGTTTGCGTACTGCTCACAAAAATACGGCTTTATCTGCTCGAAAACTTCCTCGGTAACACGCGTTGTCGCCGCGTTATCCAAATAAATCATTATCTTTACCTCTTTTCTTTTTATATCTTATATAGACAATGCAAAGCAGCAAATGCCTATTTTATATCATTGATAAATACATCGTGTCGATTTGTTATCCTTAATTCATATATGATTATGGGGTATTTGTGCTGTAAAAAACGGAAAAGCACCGCTGTCAAATAACCTAACGCCTTAAGAATTAGCAGCCTTTTCCTGTTCTATATCCAACAAATCCTGTATCGTAGTCGTGTCTATAACGCCGTTGACTGCGTCATAAATACGCCTATATACTTCAACCGTCGCACATTTGCCGTCACGCTCACACGGGAGCGCGTTTTCCGTAAGACAATCAACCGGTGCAAGCGAACCTTCTGTAAGCCGCAAAACCATACCCACGGTATAATCCTTCGGCGGGCGTACAAGCTGATAACCGCCCTGAGCTCCGCGCGTGCTGCGTACATAACCTGCTTTGTTTAATACGGCGATAATCTGCTCCATATATTTTTCAGAAATCTCCTGCCTTGCGGCTATGTCTTTCAACTTGACTGTCTCGCCGATATGATTCGCCAAGTCCGTCATTATCCGCAAAGCATATCGCCCTTTGGTAGATATAATCATGTGCCGCCTCCTTGTTTTAATAATCAGGAATATGCGTTTTTCCACTCATCTATAGGTATAGCACCCAATCTCTATTATGTCAATAGGTTTTCTATATTTATTCATGCATTACATAATTTTTATCTTCTTTTATAAGCTCAAGCATAATATCCGCTATCTCAGGGTCAAACTGAGTGCCTTTGCAGCGCTCGACTTCGTTTTTCACATTTTCCTGAGCTATTACGCCACGATAGCTGCGCTTTGAAGTCATGGCATCGTAAGCATCGGCAACCCCTATGATTCTTGCAATCTCAGGGATTTCTTCACCTTTTAGGCCATCCGGGTATCCTTTTCCGTCATACCTTTCGTGATGCCATCTTGCGCCTATGGAAATATCAGGTATCTCGGTTATCTCTTTTAATATGTTTGAACCGATTACGGGATGGGTCTTTATTACCGCGTATTCTTCATCCGTAAGCCTTGAGGGTTTGTTTATTATTTCCTTTGGCACACCGATTTTTCCTATATCATGAAGAAGTGCGGCATACCTTAGGCGCTCCAGAGCATCGCCCGCATAGCCCATTCGCTGCGCAAGCATGACGGAATACTTCGCCACGCGCGTAGAATGACCGTTTGTGTAAGAATCTTTTGCATCAATTGTATTGGCAAGCGCCTGCACCATCTGAAGTGACATGCGCTCTACCTTGCGCCGTCTTTCCTCGGCTACGGCTGTCTGCTTTGCAACCTCATCCTGCAGGTTCTTTTTCAGATATTCAAGCTCTATTATTCTGCGTATTCTCTGTCGTGCCACATCTTTTCTGAACGGCTTCCTGATGAAGTCGGCAGCTCCCTCTTTAAATCCCTGCAATTCCGTATCCTCGTCTATATCCGATGTCAAGAATATCACTGGAATATCTTTATATTCATCAGTGGATTTTAATTGATGGATAAGCTCTATGCCGCTCATATCAGGCATGTGCACATCAAGCAAAATGAGCGCGGGCTGCCGCTTTTTGAGACGCTTAAGCGCTTCCTTTCCTGACATTGCAGACATTACGCGGTAGTGCTCACTGAGCATACCCGTCACGGCATGGACATTAATAGCATCGTCATCTACTACCATAATAAGAGGCTTGTCGGCATCCTCACATTCGAGCTTTTTTTCCTCAAGTCTGTCACACATGTTTTCCGTAAGCGTAAGAATTTCTTCCATCGCCACGTCCGCCATAAAAATATCAAGCTGTTCCAGCATTGTGTGCATGTCGTCGGGAAACATATATGTTTTCAGTTCTTTCATCGCCTTATCCGCCTCGTCGAGGTCAAAAGCGTCTATCGAATCATGCAGACGCAGCAAAGTTTCCTGCATAAGCTCTGTAGAAACTACCTGCCTGGTACCGTCATCACCCTCGGCATATTTTTTCAAAATCGGCTTATAGCTCTGGTAAAGCTCAAGTGCGCGCGGCGTAAGCCTGAGAAGCTCGCTTTTGTTGCCATCCTTTCCAAGCATTTCCAGCTGATAAAAAAGCGCCGACAGTTCTGACGCTCCTATCATCCGTGCAGTGTTTTTGAGTGCATGTACTTCTATGGTATATTCGCGGATTTTTCCGTTCGCAA
Organism: uncultured Lachnospiraceae bacterium; assembly: GCA_947623805.1. Lineage (GTDB taxonomy): Bacteria > Bacillota > Clostridia > Lachnospirales > Lachnospiraceae > COE1. The sequence goes on from CANQHZ010000035.1 coordinate 21,257, forward strand.
GGCAGTTTTTCAGTTTTTCGGTCTTAGGGTCTATCAGCTTATAAAAATCCTTAAGTAAATCCAAAAAAAGCTTTTGCGTGCCGCAGTTTTTTATTCCTTCTGATACATTTATGTTTTCTATGGTTGGGAGGTCTTGCATTGTCTTCTCTCCTAATTGATTAAACAGTTTTGATTCTTAGTATATTATATAGTATATAAATATTATTTTGCAATATGGTTTCTATATTTCCAAACGTTCAAAATGCTGCCCTTGATTTGAATTCAGTCAGGTCTGCTTTTACGCCAGCCTTCGTCTTTGCCATCGCTTGATGCCATGGCATTTGCAAGCTGCAGAACAATCTCGCTGAAATACCTCGGCGGTATGTCCTTTAGCGGGATTATTTTGTCGCCTTTTGCCTCATCATAGCAGTAACTCCCGCGCTCTATCGTGCCAGCCTTGTAAAATCTCGCATCGTACACGGTTATTTCCTCGCCGCCGCCATAGCCTGAGCCTACAAAGCTTCCTGAAAAATGAAGCTCCACGCCAAGCCCCGTTTCTATGTCCTCACGGTAAAATGTGTAAAAACCGCCTCCATCCTGTACCGAACCTCTGTACCAGCCTGTGCCTGTGAGCTTGCTCATCAGCGAAAGGTCATTTATTTTAATCCCGCCAAAGCGCTCTAAGGTCGGCATTTTCTTCTCTGCATCAGTCAGTCTGTATACTTGCCTGTACAGCTGTGTTATAGGCTGTGTTAGCTCATAGTCCTCCAACTGCTGCCGCCATTTAGAAAGTGACATATCTGTCAGTTCTATTGGGTGGACAAGAGATATTTTTACGCCTGACCGTTTCGTCTGTGTTAGCTCTGTCTGTGTGGACTGTACCTGTATGGACTGCGTCTGGGCCGTCCCTGCTGCTTGCTGCGTCGTCGGCTGCATATACGCATTAGCAGCGCTCTCTGGCAGCATATACTCCTCCTCGTCCTCTGTGTTAAAGCTTCCATCCTCCATATATCTAAAACTCTGGACAAGCTTTCCCTCCTCATAAATGCCCCATATCAGCCCTATAGCAAACTGGTGCATTATCGGATTTTTTACAAAAAGGGCTTTCCATGCATCTGCCGTCCATTCGCGTTTTGCCATAAGCGCATATTCCATGCGTGCTTTCTGGCTCGACACTGCCGATTTCATCTGCTTTTTCAGCTGTTTAAAGGCATCAATCGCTACCTTAGCTTTTTCCTCATCATCCTTTTTGCCGACAGAAGGGAGATTTTTAAGTTTTTTGCCTGTTTCGTCAAATACCTCCGCTTCAAGGGCAGGCGTGAACGTTACCTTGAATTTTCTCTCGCCGTAGTCGAAAATCCGCTCCATATTTTCATCAAACCCAAGGTCTGGCACGATTTTGTCTGCAAGCTCCTCGCGCGTGATGCCAAGCTGTTCGGCGGCGTACTCCATAGCCTCGCCCGCAGCCGCCTTTACCTGTTTAAACTTGTACTTTCGCGCCATGCCGTCCACCGCCAAAAGTGCGCTCGGAGTAGGATTGAGGGCAAGCGCCTTTACCGCCTCGGCGGCTATCGCTCCCCTTAAATTCTGCGCCCACTCGCCAATCTGCCGCACAAGCCTGTCCACTATCTCACTGCCACCGTGGATAGATGCCGTGTAGAGTACCCATCGTTTCTTCGTGTCCGCGCCAAGCAAAAGCCATCTGCTGTACAGCTCGTTTACATACACGGCAAGCTCATCCTCTCTAAGGCTGTCCGCAAGCAGCGCACCGCTTGCGCTTATGCCGTTTTTGTCCGCTGTCGAATAGCATAGCAGAAACGCCTGCATATACTCCTCGGAAGCGACCGTGCCGTCCTTTTTATGTACCGCGTCAAACGGCGTCTGGTATGCCCATTCAAGCGAACGCTTTCTGCCGCCCTTGTGCAACTGCTTCACAAGCTCGTCAGACGTGATTTCATTTTTGCTGCGGACTGTGCCTTTATCCGCAGACTCTCCTGTAGCTGTATTTTCTGAGATTGAGTTTCGTATCAGGGCTGCCAGCTTTGCGCTTTTTTCTTTTTCAAGCATATTGAATAAAGTTTTTGCACAGTCTATGCCGTCGCTCTGCCAATTTATCAGCACGCGTGCGGCAAGCTCGCGTTCGGCAAACTTCTTTGATATGGCAAGCCTCTTTATGTCCTCCGCCCAGTCCTTTCTTTCACACAGCATGTCAAACAGGAGATTTCTCACTATGCCCGAGCCGTCCTGCGCATATGAGATGATTTCGCTCTTATTTTTCTCTGGCTTCTGTGACAGCACCGTAAGCGCAAACCAACGCGCCAGTGCGCTTACGCCCGCAAATGCCTCCAGCGTCTCCTCGCGCCTTTCGTCCAAATATCTGGTAAAAACCTTCCTTAATGCATCAGCCAATACTTCCTCATCATTTACCTTGTAGCCTCTTTCCTCCATTATGTCGATTATGTATAACTGGTATTTAAGCATCAGCCCTTCTTTTTCGTAATCGGCAAACAGTTTTTCGATTTTTTCGGGCGAAAACTGCTGCCAGTTTTCATGCTCAATCAAGCATCTATGCACTTCATTGCCCATTTGCATAAGAGTATTGACAACCATACATCTGAGGAAAAATTCCTCGTCATTGTATGTCTTATAAAATTCAAAAATCCCCGAATCAATGAAATACCACCACTTTACAGGCATATTATCGGCAAAGCTGTAAAGCTCGTCAAGCTTTGCTGAACCCATGATATATCTTTTTATTGTGTCCTTTTCAGCATCAGTGAGTAAGCTTACATTATTGTTGGGCGAATATCTGCTTATAAGTTTGTCCGCTATCTTTTCCATTTCTTCGATTTTTTTGTCGCTCATTTTAATCCTCACTTTCAAACCGTCTGTTTGTCAAATTTTTCCAGATACCCCTGAGCCTTTTGAAGTGATGTGCCAAGCTGTGCCTGAAGCTGTTTTATAATTTCACTGTCTGGCAGCCCAAGGTCATAGCCCATTTTAATGATGCCCTTCATAACACCTTGCTCTATTCCCTTTTCTATTCCCTTATCATATATAGTCTGCCCCATTCCGCTCATCTTATCGACCTCCTCTCGGATTTGCGGGTTCCTGTCCATATCTATGTATTTCTGGATATTCTCTTTATCAGACGCAAATACCGCATTTAAATATTTAAATATGTCACAATCGGTAGTTTTGTTTCCACGCCTTATTATCACCACTTCCATTAAATCATAGTTTTCTTCTGGCTCGTCTGTATGCCCTATCACGTCTTCCTTTACAAAATGATACCTTGTCACGGTGTTTTGCAGCTTTTCAGGTATATTTTCATTGCAAACCCATATGCTGTAGGCTTTTTCTAGCCGATTATAATCTGTCGTTTCCGTGAGTATGCCAAGCTGTGACGAGACTTCCCTCGCCACATAGTATGTACCGCGTTTCGTTATCGGGTATCTTACATTATAATCGTTATGTACTTCAAAATTTATGTGCAGCATTATGCAAATCATCTCATTTGAAAGCTTCGGATTTTTTGCCTTAAAGCGGCAGTCATAATAAATTGTCTTATCTGTAGGCGAAGTCATTTCCGTACCCGCGCTATTTATCCGTGGCGGCAAGTCGCTCACTGTATCTGACAGGCTTATCGAGTCCGCATCTATCAGCGCAATTATCTCATCATTCGTACAGTCCTTAAATTCCGCAACTACCTCCTTCAAAATCGGCGCGATAGCCTCACGATACCTGAAAAACGCCTTGCACATCGCGTCGTACTTCTGCCTGCCGTCCATTGTGTCTATAAGCTGTATTATTTCCTCGTTCATCAATTAAATTATGCCTTTCCGTAATTTTAATATATCATCTATATGCGGGGATTTCAAGATTATAAAGTTAAGCTTTCTGCCTTTATTTATATGCCTTTGAAATACAAGATGAATATGATTTGTTAGAAAATTTTATGAAAATATGGCACTCACATTTTGATTTATGCAAGTGCCATATCAGAATAACATAAATATAAAGAAATGTAAACCCAAATGTAAAAAATAGAACAAACAATATGCTTTTCATCAGCTTATTCAACATTTATTAATCACTTTAATCAGCACTCCTACGCCAGTCAAACCACTTATTGCTATCCATTGTACAAAAGAAAAATAAACTTCCTCAACACAAAAAATCCTCTCCAAACCCAACCAACAATAAACACCAAAACCATTCCAACACTCAGAAGGCAGCTAATATACTGTCAAGCGCCTAGACCGCAAAAGCCGAATTTTCTTATGTGGGGCAAGATAACCTAGGGGCAAAATTGGCACGGACGCCAATTTTAGCCGAGCGGCGACACGGATGTCGCCTCTCGGCGGCCCCGCCGCCCTAGAACATCTATAAGCCCCGCATTAGAAAATTCGGCTTTCGCGGACTCGCGCGCAGACAGTATATTAGCTGCCTTCGTCCTCATTAGAATACCCCAGCCTCACCAAGCCCCCATTAAGCAACACCGAAAAACGCCGCCCTTTGCACACTCAATAGATATCACTGGCAAAACGCACCCTACACACTTATTAAAGACAACCGAAAAAACGCCACCCTTACGTTTCTTATAAACATTAAGAAACACTCAAACGGCGTATTTTACCGCCCTAAAGCTTCTTAATGATTTTTCCAGTTATCATCCCTCTCCTCACTAGCCGCCGTAGCCTTTTCAAGCTGCAGCACAATCTCACTAAAATACCTCTGCGGCACATCCTTCAGCGGAACAATCTTATCCCCTTCCGCCTCATCATAACAATAACTCCCGCGCTCAATAGTCCCCGCCTTATAAAACCTCGCATCATACACAGTTATATCCTCGCCGCCATCATACCCCGAACCTACAAAGCTCCCCGAAAAATGCAGCTCCACGCCAAGCCCCGTTTCCACATCCTCTCGGTAAAAAGTATAAAAACCTCCCGCATCCTGCACAGAACCGCGATACCACCCCAGTCCCGTAAGCTTGCCAGTCAGCGACAAATCATTTAATATACACCCGCCAAACCGCTCTAATGTCGGCATATCCTTCTCAGCATCTTCCAGCCTGTAAACCGCCCTGTCAAGCTGCTCTATCGGCTGCTTTATCTCATAATCCTCAAGCTGCTGCTTCCAGTTGGAAAGTGACACATCCGTCATTTCTATCGGATGCACAAGAGCAATTTTTACACCGCTTTCCTCTGGCAGCTCATACTCCTCCTCATCCTCCGTATTGAAAGTGCCGTCCTCCATATACCTGAAACTCTGCACAAGCTCCCCATTATCATAAACTCCCCAAACAAGCCCAATCGCAAACTGGTGCATTATCGGATTTTTCACAAACAGCGCCTTCCAAGCCTCCGATGTCCACTCGCGTTTCGCAATAAGCGCATACTCCAGGCGCGACTTCTGGCTCGTTATAGCCGCCTTCATCTGTTTTTTCATTTCCTTAAATTCACCAATCGCTGCAGACGCCTTTTCCTCGTCGTCCTTCTTGCCAACTGCTGGAAGATTTTTAAGCTTTTTGCCCGTCTCGTCAAATACCTCAATTTCAAGCGCGGGAGTTATCGCTACCTTGAATTTCCTCTCGCCGTAGTCAAAAATCCGCTCCATATTTTCATCAAATCCAAGGTCTGGCACAATCCTGTCCGCAAGCTCCTCGCGCGTGATGCCAAGCTGCCCCGCGGCGTACTCCATAGCCTCTCCCGCCGCCGCTTTCACCTGTTTAAACTTGTACTTTCTTGACATACTGTCAACCGCAAGCAGCGCACTCGGAGCGGGATTCAGCACAAGCGCCTTGACAGCTTCGGCGGCTATCGCGCCCCTCGCGTTCTGCGCCCACTCTCCGATTTGGCGCACAAGCCTGTCCGCTATGGCGCTGCCGCCGTGGATCGATGCCGCATAAAGCACCCAGCGTTTCTTTGCCTCCGCGCCTGCCGCAAACCATTTTTCATAAAGCTCACTGACATATACGGCAAACTCGTCCTCGTTAAGACTCTCCGCAAGCATTGCAGCGTTTGCATTTATCCCGTTTTTCTCAGCAGACGAATAGCACAAAAGTATCGCCTGCAGATATTCTTCGTCTGCCACCGTGCCGTCTTTTTTGTGCACCGCGCTAAACGGAGTCTGGTACGCCCATTCAAGCGAACGCTTTTTGCCTCCCTTATGCATCACCTGCACAAGCTCACTTGCCTCAACCGCATTGGCAGCGCCCTGTCCGTCTCCTGCGGCTGTGATTGTCAGGGAATTTTGCAGAAGCGACGCCATCTTAGCGTTTTTCTCCTTTTCAAGCGCCGCCTTAAACAGCTCACTGTAGTCTTTTCCCTCGCTCTGCCACTTTCCAAGCACGCGGACAGCGATTTCGCGCTCGCCCGCCTTTTTCGCCGACATAAGCTTTATGATATCATCCTCCCAGCCATGCTGTTTATAGAGTATTTCCAGCAGCCTCTCTTTTACCGCCTTTGCGCTCTCTTTTGCAAGGGCAAGGATTTCCGCCTTGTTTTCTTCGGCATTAATGCTCATGATGTCAAGGCTGAATACCTTCCCTTCAGTGCCTGCGTCGTCAAACGCCGCCATTGTTTCTTCCCTGTTCTGCGACAGATATTTTGCAAAAATCGGCGCTCCCGCCTTATGAAATGCCGCATATTCGGATCCCCAATTTGTGCCTGTCATATACTCCGCCATGCAGCAGAATGTCAAAAACTGGTGCTTTATTTTCACGCCCTCCTGCTCAAAAACGCCAAAAAGCCGCCTGACATCCTCATCAATGGTATTCCCTGTCCGTTCTCTCATTAATTCCTGTACCAGATATCCTCCGCCGCCTCTCACTGCCATTGCGGCATCCCATCTGCGCACATATTCATCACTGCCGTAAATCCGCTTGTATCCTGACACTTCTCTAATATATGTGTCTGCTGTCCAATCATCACCATCATAAAGCGTATAGTCCAGCTTGTAGAACTCGGACAGCGGCGTCTTTCCTAAAATATAATCCAGAATCACAGCTTTTTCATTATCGGGCATTGCGGAGAAATGCATCATAATATCCCGCTTTGTGGTAATTATGGCATCCTTTTTTACCCCGTCCTTTGTGCGTTCCGCGATTATCTCATCAAACAGCGCGGGATCATTTTCCTTGGCGCACGCTATCATAGAGTTTACCTCTTGTCTGCCGTATATGCGGTCGTCAATGCCATTGCGTATAACCTCGCAATAAGCCTCCCTGTTCTTCACCATCTGCCTTTTGAGGATTTTCTCCGCTCCACTGTGCTTGATATTCTCCTTTGCCGCCCATGTTATGTAATCCACCGCATTTATGTTGAATATCTCATCAAAATCAGCGCCTATCTTTGTGATTGCGTTATTCATATCTTCGCTCACAAATCTAATTGCTTTGAGCGCATCGTCCGTGAACATTGCGATATGGATTTTGATTACATTCCTGAGTACCTGTGACAGAGGAAAATTGATGTAGGCAGGTTTTGTTACCTCGCTTATTGCTTCTCGGCAGGTTTTTGATACGCTGCTGCCTAGTCTGCGCGCATTGATGCGCGGCCGTATTCTTTCAAGGCTGCTGTCAAAATCTTCATTACCCACTGCCTTGATAAGCTCGAAAGCAGGCGGTATTTCGGTTTCTACCGCAGCTTCAAACGCATATATGATAAGGTTTTCATATTCCTTTAAATATGGCAAATCGTCTTTCTCTATTTCAATATCAGGGTTTTTATAGTCGGCATTGCCGCTGTCGATAAATGCGTTGGTGTATTTTTTCTTAAAATATAGCGCAAGCAGCAAAAGCTTTGCCCTTGGCGAGTCCTCATGATACTGCATAGCTTTGAGCAGCGCATCATTGCTGTAGTTACCGTACTCTAATTGATTTATATGATGGCTGCCTATAGGAAAGCGCTGTTCTATATAATGCGCCGCCATTATCGCCAAGTATTTGCACTGCGCGTCTTTCGTAAACCACTGCCCTGCATTAATATTGCCTGCAAAAGTGCGCAGCGCATTATCGCATGTCGCTTTGCCAAGCGCAAACAGGACATCCGTAAATCTGCGCACGGTTTCCTTTCCGCCGTTAAAATATAGTAAAGGTCCGTACGACATTGTCGAAAAGCCTATTGACTTTATTTTCAAAAAGTTTCTGTAGTTAAGCTGTGATAGCGTCTCCTCGTCCGCATCTCCCATAAGGTAGTTCTCCACTATCGCCGCCTCGTCCTGCGTGAGATTGAGCGGGGCAAGCCTTGAAAGCATCTCCTGCACCAAAGCTCCATCCTGCTGTGTTCCGTTCCGCTGCATTTTGTTTTCCTCCGTTTCTTTGTTTAAATTCTCCTCTTAGTCCATTAAAAATGGGCTTTTTATCTGTCCGTAAAACATATCTGTAAAACAATTTGGTGACTACATTTTACCAGCATACATCATATAATATTCCTCCGCCTTCTCCCTCGTAATACTGAAAAGCTTCTGGAGTTTATCTATGCTGCGCTCTTTGGGAATATGCTCCTCTATGTTGTCAAGTATAAGCGCTCTAACGCCCTGCTCTATTCCTTGCTGTATTCCCCTGTCATATATAGTCTGTCCCATTCCGCTCATCTTATCGACCTCCTCTCGGATTTGCGTGTTCCTGTCCATGTCTATGTATTTCTGGATATTCTCCTTATCAGACGCAAATACCGCATTTAAATATTTGAATATGTCACAATCGGTAGTTTTGTTTCCACGCCTTATTATCACTACTTCCATTAAATCATAGTTTTCTTCTGGCTCGTCTGTATGCCCTATCATGTCTTCCTTTACAAAATGATACCTTGTCACAGTGTTTTGCAGCTTTTCAGGTATGTTTTCATTGCAAACCCATATGCTGTAAGCTTTTTCCAGCCGATTATAATCTGTCGTTTCCGTGAGTATGCCAAGCTGTGACGAAACTTCCCTTGCCACATAATATGTACCGCGTTTCGTTATCGGGTATCTTACATTATAATCGTTATGTACCTCAAAATTTATGTGCAGCATTATGCAAATCATTTCATTTGAAAGCTTCGGATTTTTTGCCTTAAAGCGGCAGTCATAATAAATCGTCTTATCAGCAGGCGAAGTCATCTCCGTACCAGCGCTTTTTATACGCGGCGGCAAGTCGCTCACCGTATCTGACAGGCTTATCGAATCCGCGTCTATCAGCGCAATTATCTCATCATTCGTGCAATCCTTAAATTCAGCGACGACCTCCTTCAAAATCGGCGCTATAGCCTCACGGTACCTGAAAAACGCCTTGCACATCGCGTCATACTTCTGCCTGCCGTCCATTGTGTCTATAAGCTGTATTATTTCCTCGTTCATCAATTAAATTATGCCTTTCCGTAATTTTAATATATCATCTATATGCGGGGATTTCAAGATTATAAAGTTAAGCTTTCTGCCTTTATTTATATGCCTTTGAAATACAAGATGAATATGATTGTCAGAAAATTTTATAAAAATATGGCACTCGCATTTTAATTTATGCAAGCGCCATATCAGAATAACATAGATATAAAGAAATGTAAACTCAAATGTAAAAAATAGAACAAAAATAAAACAAAAAACAGAACAAATAAACAACCCTTCATCGCACATCTCTCGCAAAGCCACACTATCACGCTTTCCGCCGCCTTAAATCGCACTCAATCCACTCATCAAGCGTAAGCGGCTCATAATCAGAATACATGCAGAAACAGTTAATCATATTGCATGGAATGTTGCGCGTTTCTCCCGCCGCGTCTGTCGCGACCGTGGCTCGCGTTATTTCCTGAAATTTTTCCACAAGCCGCTGGTCCTGCGTATCGTGGACATGACCGTAGAGCATATATGTCTTTGGCGCGCCGTTTTTGTCAAGAAGATACTGTCCGTTGTAGCATATGATAGGGTAATGGCACAACACCACCTTACGCTTGTTGTCAGATAGCTCATCATATGGCTTAATCCACACAAATCGGCTTAAATCCATATCCTTGCTCGACAGAAAATAGTCGTGGTTTCCTTTTATCAGATACAGTCTGCCGTTCAGCCGCTTTAAGAGCTCGTTTGTTTCCTTCCCCGAACCAAAGGACAAGTCGCCGATAATCACTACATCATCATTTTTCCGCACTTTATTATTCCATTTTTGTATAATGTATTCATTCATCTCGCCGACATCCGCAAAGCCCCTTTTGTCCATCTTATTGTTAAGCGCCTCGTGGAAAAAATGCAAATCCGCTATATAATATCTCATTTGATACTCCTATCCGCTTAATTACAAATAGACATTTGCAAAACTCTATTGGACAACATAGAATTTAGGCAAAATATGTAAAATGAGCGGCGTCTCACGGAGCGTTTATGTACTATATCTGTGATACAGTACATTGACGTGATTTTTATATATTTTGACTAAATTCAGACAGTTTAGGACACATTTCGCAACTACTTATAATTACGGGCTTGGTCATTTAACGCTTCATTAAAATAATATCCCGCTGTCCTGTCATATGTAATTTTTTCCCTGCATATGTAAAGATATTCCTGCAAATCCGCATACACCCGCGCCAAATCGTCTGCCTCCGCTTTGGTTCTGTGCCGCCGCGCTCCAATTCCTTCAATCAGACTTCCAAGCAAATGTGACAGATGTGTCATTCCATATTGCATACACAGACTCTTAATGGAATCAAGCTCCTCCAGCGTGCTGTCATGCACTGTGTCAAACCCGCTCTGAAACAAATCCTCAAGCTGCTCCTGAACGTCAGCCACAAGCTCCTCCAGCGCCTCCTCCTTATCATTAAATGCCATCTTCGTCCAGCTCCTCTTTTTCAAACACCGTAATCGGGTACATCCTCATACGCCCGTCCCTCATATACAGCTTGCCCAGAAAGCAGGGCAGCTTTTCATTTGTAATGCGTTCAAGGTAGCGTATGCCCCCTGATTCCTTCTGGGAATACTCCACCTCCACTATAAGCTCGCGTCCCATCTTATCATATAAATTCATAAAAAGCCTCTGCTCCGTCTCCGAAAAATACGCCTTTTCGCAATACTCAGGCCGCACAAACACAAGCTTTATATCCTGCCCACTGTCGCTGTCCTGCTCCTTCAGCCAGTTTTTCGGCGCGCTTATCTGTTCCTCAAAAAGCCTTGCAAAATCATCATAATACCAGCCTTTTATATCCTCCAGCCCCAGCCTGTTTACCTTTGTCCTCTCGCCCAGATATTCCCCCTTCGTGTCCTGACTTGACGAAAGACGTTTCCTGCCATCGCACTTCGCGCCCGTAAGATGTATCTTCGCAATCGAAAGCTTTCCAATCGGTATCGGAAGCCCCCACGGCGCCTGCTCCCTCTGCGGTCTTCTCTTTCTGACACTACTGTCATAAAATGTCGGCCGTGCCGACGTGTAAGTGTACCATTCCTTTGTATTCTGCTCCAGAAAATATACCGTCTCACCCGCATAGCCGTTACCGCTCACAAAGCTTTCCATTGCTATTCCCAAAAGGTCAAGCCTGCCCACAGGCATATATTCCGACCTGAACTCCCCCGCAAGCGCAGCGACAGCATCACTGTCCTCCGCCTCCAGCAAAAGCCCCGCCCTGCAGTAAAGCCTTGTAAGCTGTTCCACAAGCTTCTGCGCCTTAAACGAAGCCGCGCGCTTCATATATTTTTCATATCCCGCCCGCAGCGACCTCCAATATCCCTCAAACCTCGCAAGCTCCGCATTGTGACAAATTATCGCAAGCCGCTCCATATAATCAAGCAAATCAGGCGAAGTCCTCGAAAGCCCCGTATTCAAAAGCTCCTCTATAAACTCCCGCATCTGCCGCGCCACAGCTTTTACATTCTCAATAGCAAAACTCGGACCGTCCTCACTCCCCTCCACAAGACCTTCCGCCGCCACAATCTTGTCCTCTATCTGACACCACAATATAGCAGCCGCCTTATGAATACACATCTCCTTTTTATGGCACGTACACGAAGAATATTCAAGCGGCGATATAAGCTTTACCGTCATATCCTGCCTTGAAAACCTTACAGTAATTATACTCGTACGCACTATCTCAGGCTTTTCCCCCGATTTAATCTGCCCGACAATATTCTGCATCTGCTTAACCCCAATCACCTTCTTCAAGCTCTGCAGAGGATATGCATCTATCTCACTTTCTAATGCCTCCAACATTCCCCTATTCTCCGCAGCATTTGACGCCCGCTCATCCGCCAACGCACCAGCACTCTCAGTACCACCCTTACCTGCCCTATCACCTATTCCCTCTGTTGCCCCTGCTATTTCTGATATTCCTGTCCCTTCTGACATTCCCGTCACTTCTGACGCTCCTATCACTTCCGATGTTCCCGTCACTTCCGACACTCCTGTCGTTTCTGACGCTTCCGTCACCCCCGCTGCCTGCTCATCTACCCCCGAAACATCTACCTTACCACCCGCAAATTCCTCCTTCAACACAATAATCCCCAACACAACATGCCGACATATACTCCTCGAAGGACACGAACACTCACTTTCCGCCAAAGGATTTTTAATACGCACAGTCTCACCGCCAACCTCAACCACAGCCTCCTCATCCGCAGACACTACCCTATATCCGCCCTCCTCCTTATCCTTATAAGCCCGCTTCAATATACCTTTATTAGAAATACCAACAAGATAATCATCATCCACAGCACTCAACACCGCACCCCAATCGCTCATACCCACTCCTCATTTTACCAAATCAATAACTAATTGCAAACTGTATTCCCAACCATCCTAATTTGTGCGAAATATACAAAAACGTAACTAAACACTCCACAAAACGTCGCTTATTTTTCATATTTCACTCAAATTCTATGTCACAAAATAAAATTTCACAAACACTTAAATGAAACTCCCCACAGCAGAGCTGCGGGATATCAGCCCGAAACTCCCTCCGCCCGTCATTAGCTTGTTACGCAGCAGAGCTACGAGAAATTTACTCTGAGATATAAAATCCATTCCCACAAATCCCAATCCAATAACGTAGAATTTAGTCAAAATATATAAAATCAGCGACGTTTCGCATCGCGCACCAAGTCGCGATTTTATATATTTTGACTAAATTCGGACTCCTTAAAAAGCCTCCGCAACAGCCATATTATTTTCAGCAATATCCAACTACGTAGAATTTGGGTGAAATATACAAAATAAGCGACGATTTGCGAAGCACCTAGTCGCGTTTTTGTATATTTCACACAAATTCGACCTCCTTAAAAAACCTTCTACAAAACCCTGCTGACAAACTCCCCCAGCTCCTCCGGCGTCATAGCCCCCACAACCGCCCCCATCTCCGCCAACATAGCCGCCGCCTGCCTATCATAATTCGGATTAGCCTCCATATCCAGCGCCGTAAGCACCACCATCTTCGCCCCACTCTCAATGATCCCCTTA
>CANQHZ010000036.1 GCA_947623805.1 uncultured Lachnospiraceae bacterium
AATCAATAGAAAATCTCAGTATTATCAAGGATTTAAGAAGATTACTTTTCATAATCTACCACTTTCCATAACCGACACCGCCCTTGCGTATGATAAATCCGATTATTTTTGCCATTGGTCTCAGCCTCCATGTGGTTGGTTTAAAAGTAATGTAATAATAAAAAGACGGGTTGTGTCAAGACATGATGACAATTTACTCATACTAAATAAAGCCAGGGTGAATAAGGAATATATAATTGACATTGTCATACAATATAGTATAATTGAATTACAAACTAATCAAAGGAGATGATTGATATGGCAACTACATTAGTACAGGTTAGAGTAGATGATGAATTAAAAAATCAGGCAAATGCCGTGTATGACGCATTGGGAATTGATTTATCTACAGCAGTGCGAATGTTCTTGAAAAGATCGGTCATGGTTAATGGCGTTCCTTTTGATATGACTTTGCCAAAGAGTGGCTATAAGGCTGAAAGAGCAGCAAGGGCTCTTTGGGAGTTAAGTAACGCTGCTATGGAAAATGGAACTTCAGAAATGACTTTGGAAGAAATAAATGCTGAAATAGAGGCGGTAAGAGAAACAAAATAGGAGGCGGCGCAATGCATTATTATGCAGTAATAGACACAAATGTATTGGTTTCCGCTATGTTAAAGGTTCAGTCTGTTCCGGGGCAGATTGCAAACGCGGCTCTTTTAGGTGATTTGATTCCTTTACTATGCGATGAAATAGTGAAAGAGTATAGGGAAGTGTTAGCGCGCCCTAAATTTAAGTTTGACCAAATAATGGTGGAGACTCTTATTGATGGCATAATTAGCAGAGGTATTTTTGTAGATGCGGTTCCAGTAGAAGAAATAATTTCTGACATTAAAGATATTATTTTCTATGAGGTGGTCATGGAAGGACGGAAAGAACATGATAACGCATATCTTGTGACAGGGAATATAAAACATTTCCCCATAAAATCTTATGTTGTTACTTCTGAATGGGGAGTGGTCTTTAAATCTTTTTCTACTTTCCGACAGCCAATCCACAGAAGATAGCCTGCGGCAATTGATATATCAATGCTGTTGTGGTGTATATTGTATTCAGCATATGTGGTGTTCATTTTACAACCGTCCTCTTATCCGTAATATTTTTGAAAGCATTTCAATCAGTCCTTTCTGCCATGTCCATAATATGTTATAATTAGTTACAGGTTTTTCTTTTTCTTGTTTTTGCTCTTATATGAAAGTTTATAGCGTAAGGGAAAAAGATATAACACAAGGGAAAGTTTAAGGGCAAGCTCATTTGTTATTAAATGATAAGAAATAGGTCTTAGCAGAATTTCCAATTTATCTACGCTTGGGTTAGTTCATGCAGACAAAACTTTCGTCAGGAAACGTGATGACATATCTTTTATAAAAAATGAACGGAAACAACACGGGGTCTAAAGTACCCGTCACAGCAAGGCAGGAAAAATATTGAGTGCAGCATTAAAAATTATATGGAGGAATAAAGACTTATGAAATCAATCACAATATATCAGGATAAAACTTATAAAAAACTTGGGGATTTGTTTGGGTTATTTTTTGAGGATATAAATCATGCGGCAGACGGTGGTCTATATGCAGAAATGGTTCAGAACCGTTCATTTGAATTTTGCGAAATTGATTGTAAGGAATACAATGCTTTGACTGCATGGAATAAGTCAGTCAATACTGACTGGGAGATTAAGACAACAGAACCGTTAAATCATGAAAATAATCACTATTTACATATCAGAGTCCAGCAGGGCAGTTATATTTATAACACAGGCTTTAATACGGGAATGTTTCTGGAAGCAGGCAAAAAATATGATTTCAGCGTATGGGCAAAAGTTTATTCTGATTCGACGGGGAAAGCTCAAAAGGTAATGCGTGTTGCTGTGAAAGATGAAAACGGCAGTATTGTTGCTGAGAATATATTGTCTTTATGCGGGGATAAGTGGCAGAAGTATGAGTTTGTTTTGGAAGCAGTAAGTACAACATCTTGTGGTAATCTATATCTTCTTTTTGATGAAGAAGGTATTTATGAGTTAGATATGGTTTCTTTGTTTCCGCAGGATACTTTTAAAGGAAGAAAAGGGGGTCTTCGCAAAGATATTGCAGAGGCATTACAGGAAATGCACCCTAAATTTATGCGTTTTCCAGGAGGATGCCTGATTCATGATGGTTCTTTAGACAAGTATTCCAGAAACTCTATGTATCGTTGGGACAGGACTATTGGAAAAATTGAAGAACGTCCAAGCTGGAGAAATAATTGGGGATACAACCAGACTTTAGGATTGGGTTATTATGAATATTTTCTGTTTTGTGAGGATATCGGCGCAAAAGCGCTTCCGGTAGTTCCGGGTGGATTTAACCCACATAAAGGTGAAGGGGCGGAATTGGAAGACATAGACGAATGGGTGCAGGAAACATTGAATCTTATTGAATTCGCCAATGGAGATACGAATACGAGAATGGGTGCAGTACGTGCGGAAATGGGACATCCTGAGAGTTTTGAGCTTGAATATATAGGCGTGGGCAATGAAGAGGTTGGGGATGGCTTTTTTGAGAGATATCCATATTTCCATAATGCTATTCGAAAGAAATATCCTGAAATTAAAATTATCAATACTGCGGGGCCTTTTGCGATGGGAGAAAGCTATGATGCGGGTTGGAACAGCGCGAAAAAGTATGGGTCGGATTTTGTAGATGAACACTACTATTCTGCGCCCGAATGGTTTCTTGCAAACATGCATCATTATGAGGATTATGATGAAAATGGTCCCAAGGTATTTTTGGGAGAATATGCATCATGGGGCAATACTTTTTATAATGCCATTGTGGAAGCGGCTTATATGACTCATTTGGAACGCTCAAAAGCGGTGGCGCTGGCCTGCTATGCCCCTATGCTTTGTAATGTAGATTATGTGAACTGGAAACCGGATATGCTATGGTTTAATAACCATACAGTTTTGAAGACGCCTAATTATTATGTGCAAAAGATGTTTATGCTGGCGCAGGGAACGGATGAGGTCGCTTTTAATACAGAGGAGCTTAATGAAGTTATTCGGCTTACAAATAAAGATAACCTGTCAGGACAATTTTCTATTATTGGAAATGATATAGAAGGTAAAATCTGGAATATGACTGTGAAAGACCACGATACAGGCAGGCTTAAGTCAATCAGCAATTTAGAAATTGATTTGAAAAATAAAGAAAATGTACTGGCAGATATATGCAGCAGTCATTATACAATTGAGTTTTCATTTAAGAGAAATGCGGGGAACAGAGGACTTAAAATAATATTTGGCAAAAGCGAAAACAGTATGGTGCAGTGGGAATTTGGCGGTTGGGATAACTGGGACTGTAACATTACATCTATTGTAAATGGCAGATGTTCTACCATTTCACATAGAATATTTCATGTGGAAGATATAGAATATCGCTTAAAATTAGAAGTTGATGGATGCCATATCCGTACATGGATAAATGGCATACAGTGGAATGATACTGTAAACAGGATGCCGGAATTGGAAGAACTGTATATTGCCGCAAGTGTGGATAAGCAGAAGGAAAAGACATATTTGAAAGCGGTAAATCTGACAGGGGAGGATAAGACCGTTAAGGTAAGGCTTATAGGTGGAATAAAAAATAGGGCAGTGATTACATCATTTACAGCGGACAGCCTAGCTGCTGAGAATACCTTTGAAAAGCCCGACAGAGTAACGCCTAGGGAATTTGGAAAGGAAATTGCAGATAATCAGTTAATATATACTTTTCCAGCACATTCGGTGACTGTGATGGAATACAAGGATTAGATTTATTTTTTATATCTTTAATAACAATAGTAGATAGTATTAATTGGAATATAAATAAAAATAGGAGCATTAAAAATGGAACAATTAATTTTTGAAATTAAGATTATAGTAACGGATACAGCAGAGGTAAAAGGTGCAGGCGGAACGGCAGGCATGGTATTGTTTAAAGGTGAGGTAAATTCCCGGTTATTTGTCGGGAAAGTGCTGCCCGGTGCGGTTGATACTCAAATTAAATATTGCGGTAAGTCAAAAACATTATCGGCAAGATATATGCTTGAAGGGACTGACGCTCAAGGATGTAAGTGCAGGATTTTTATTGAAAATAACGGTACAGAGCAGAATGGATTAATTGTTACAGCACCTCGCCTGATTACAGACAGCCCCCTTTTGAAAAGGCTGGAAACAGCCGATTTAAAGGGAACTGTATTTAACAGGGATGGGGAATTGATTGTCCGTATAGTTGAGATGGTACCTTAAAGCAATTTATGAACCTATAAGGGAAAAAATTTTGTTAAATCATTTTCTATGCATTGATATTTGATAATCATACAGGAAAGCAGCATTAAAAAGTGGTCTTTTTCAGTAAAAGGCTTATGATTTAAGAATTCTTCTATTTTATTGAGCTTATTGAGAACAGTATTGCGGTGCATATAAAGCATTTTTGACGCTGATGACAGATTTTGGCCACAGCTTAGGTAGGCAAATAATACATCCAGGAGATTGCCTTTATTTTCTAAATCGTAATAATATAATCTGACTACATCAGGATGGGCTAAATAAACTATATTTTTAGTATTATATATCTCAGTAAATTTTTGCGAACACAAATGTATCACGTAATAAGGGTTAAACTGATGATATGTGTAAATTTTTTTAATATACGGTTTGAGCTTTAAACTTTTGCCAAGCTGTACTGATGCTGATGCAGTCAGGTAAAGCGTACGGAACTGTTCGGGAAGCTGGCATGCATAACTGATGCCGGCGCTTAATTGATATTGTTCTAAAAGCAATGAAAATTCATCGTATGGCAAATCTAAATCCACAGAAGTATCCTTAGATTGGGAGAACAATATTATCCATTCGCTGTTATAGAAAAACAAGTTGGTTTCCTTAAAAAAATTTTTCAGGACAATGTCAATTTCACGCATTTGTAATGAATCAAGTTCTGAAAGGTCATATGTTATTACTATGCATGCAATGTGCGCATGCATTTGATAGGGAAACTGCTGCATATATTCAATCACTGTTTCCCTGCTGTCCAGACTGCCGTCCATAATTGAATGCCAAAAGTCATGATAAAGCTTATATTGCTGTGTATCAGACAGGGCAGTCCTGCTGACTAGCAGGTTTGTAAGCTTGTTTAAAACAGTCTTAACTGATGAATTAATAACGAAAAGATTATATATACGATTCTTGGGAGCTTCAAAGGCATAATGCTCACCGTCTGTGCAGATTAGATAAGAACATGTTGAATAAACCAGATGCATTTCGCACAACATTTTCCATTCTGATAAAGTGCCGGCAAACACTGTCCCCTTGACTGGCGATTTTGGGGGAGGGCATAAAAAATTTATCCCCCTTTCAATATGGCATTCTTCTACTGGGGTGTCGGAAAGCAAAATAATATCTTTTAAACAATCTTTTATATAGTCTGTTTTCATATTTTTATAATCTGCCTTTCATAGTCTGTTATGCTTTTTCTATTATTTCCTGTTTTTGTCCCAAACTATTTCCCATGGAGCATTAAGATACCTGTTAAATAATACAACAAATATTTATGTTTTACAACAAAAATATGCATTAAGCACAAAAAATGTGCGCCTGTCACAGGAATTGCGCTAAAAGACGGATATTTGTTGTACATCACAAAAAGCTGAATTATAATTCGATTATAAAGTACAGGATAAACTTATGGGAAGCAAAAAAACTAAGAAAGAGAGGGAGAGCCTATGAAGGCAAAACAAAAAAAAAACATACCTAAGAGGTCGTTCATTAAGGACGTGAAAAAAAACCGCACGCTTCTTTTGATGCTGCTGGTGCCTGTTTCCATGACAATCCTTTTTTGCTACATACCAATGCCGGGGGTTATAATTGCTTTTAAAAAGTACAATTATATGGACGGCATTTTCGGAAGTCCTTGGGTCGGATTGGAAAATTTCCAGTATCTGCTTATTTCCAAAAAGCTGTGGCAGCTTACCAGAAACACACTGCTTTACAACATTGTATTTATCTTTTTTGGGACAGTTACGGAAGTTGCATTTGCCATAATATTAAATGAGATGATGCATTTAAAATTCAAAAAAATAGCGCAGTCATTCATGTTTTTGCCTCATTTCATATCGTGGGTTGTAGTGGCAACAATCATGTTAAACATCTTTGGCGATCATGGCGTGTTAAATCAGATAATGAATTCACTTGGACTTGAAAATTACAACATATATGCGTATGAAAATGCTAAGTCGTGGCCTATTGTTATGGTTGCTTTAAAGATATGGAAATCGACTGGTTACGGCAGCGTAGTATATCTTGCGGCAATAGTCGGGATTAATCCGGAAATTAATGAGGCTGCCAAAATAGATGGGGCAAATATCTGGCAGAGAATATGGAACATTACAATTCCATGTTTAAAGCCTACAATTATCATAATGACGCTGCTTGCGGTAGGCGGTATTTTCAGGGGCGATTTTGGAATGTTTTATCAGCTGGTAAAGGGACAGCACTTATTGGAAACATCTGATGTGCTTGACACATACATATATCGTGTTATGATGTCCAGCTCCAATATGGGCTGGTCCGCTGCGGCAGGATTATATCAGTCTGTATTGTGCTTTATTACCATTAATACTGTCAACTTTATAGTTAAAAAAGTTGACCCCGATTATTCTTTGTATTAGAAAGGGGCGGAAATCATGAACAATAAAAAAGCCGGCTCAAAAATTAAAAGCTCATGGGACACAAAGCTGTTTAACATTATAGGATATACTTTGGTTGCCTTTTTTTCACTGTCATGCATTATTCCGTTTTATTTGGTGCTTACAGGTTCTTTTACTGATGAAAAATGGATTTTGACTAAGGGCTACAGCTTTTGGCTGACAAGGGAGAGTTTTTCCTTGGAAGGATATAAGACGGTATTCAGAACCCCTCAGACGATTTTGTCCGCGTATGGCGTAACAGTGTTTGTGACAGTGGTAGGTACGGTGCTTGCCATTCTGCTTGTGACAATGACTGGTTATGTGCTTTCAAGGCAGGATTTTCCATGGAAAAACGGTTTTTCATTTTTCTTCTTTTTTACGACATTGTTTAGCGGCGGATTAGTGCCTTGGTATCTGTTGTGTACGCAATATCTGCATTTTAAAAATCATTTATTTGCACTCATCATTCCGGGAGCCTTCTCTGTCTGGAATATGATTGTTGCAAAGAGCTTTATGAAAGGGATTCCTAATGAGCTGGTGGAATCGGCAAAAATAGACGGAGCAGGAGATTTCCTCATTTATTACCGCATTATGATGCCTCTTTCAAAGCCAATGATTGCTACATTATCATTATTTACGGCTTTAGGGTACTGGAATGACTGGTATAATTGCATGCTGTTCATAAGTGATGACAGATTATATAATCTGCAGTACACTCTGCAGAATCTGCTGAAAAGTGCGGAATTTATAACAAAGATTGCTTATGAGCAGGGGCGTTCAGTGGCATCTGTTCCTTCCGAGAGCATGAAGCTTGCAATGACTGTTGTTGCGATTGGACCGATTATTATGCTCTATCCGTTTCTACAGAAATATTTTGTCAAGGGCATGACAATTGGATCAGTAAAGGGTTGACCTTAAAAGTAAAAAAATATAAATTAGGAGGATTAAAATGAGAAAGAAAAATTTGAAAAAGTTGATGGCATTAGGCTTGTCGCTTGTTATGGCGGTGGGAGTGACGGCATGCGGGGGAAGTAAAGAAACCAATCAGGATTCAGGTACTGCTGCTGACGTGAGTGCAGAGAGCGAAGGTGCGGGTATTTCAGAGGATAGTCCATATGCGGATAAGGGCTTTGATTTATCCAAACATGAAAATGTCGTCATGTATGCAATTGGAGAAAGACCTACGGATATGGACAAGGTTATGCAGGTCGTAAATGAAGAGTATCTTGAACCATGGCTTAATACTACCTTGGATGTGCAGTTTTTAAGTTGGGGCGAGATGGGAGACAAATATTCGCTTCTTTTAACTCCCGGGGGAGATCAGGTTGACTTGATATATACTTCATCATGGTGCAATTACTCATCTGAGGTTGCCAACGGGGGCTTTAAGGAGCTGACAAAGGAATTTTTGGAGCAGTATATGCCGTACAGCTACCCTCAGCAGGCTCCAATCAGCTGGGATCAGGTTTCAATAGCAGGAAAAATGTATGCGATTCCCAAAAACAACGCCTCTTTTAACAATTATAATGTTCTTGTAATACGCACTGACCTATTGGAAAAGTATGGGATTAATGAAAAACTTGACAGTTGGGATTCTATGAAGTCTGCGCTGATACAGCTGTCTGAGCATGCTAAAGAGGAAGGCATATATGCAAACGGACAAAGAGGAACCGGTGAATTTTCAGATCATCTATGGTGGCAGAAAATTGAGGCTGAGCCTTTGGCGAGTGGATTTGCCTTTATGTATTATACACATGGCAAGGAAGATTTGCCGGACTGGGATACCGATGTGTTTTACAAGTATACAAGTCAGGACACGCTTGCAATGTATAAGGAAATGGCTGAGATGGCAAAAGCCGGAGTGTGGTCGCCGGACAGACTTAACGATACTACGGACGCGGTAGATAATTTCAAGAGCGGCAAGACCGCGAGCCTTATATGGAATGCTTCGGCGCCGACTGCAGGACAGGATATGGAGGCAAGCGGCATCGGCACATATGAGGTTTATGATGTTACGCCCAACGCTAAGGCAATGCGCGGAAGTTATGCGGATGATACAGTTGCAATTACGGCAAAGAGTACAATTCCTGAAAGAGCGGCGCTGGTGCTTGACTGTCTTAAAGGCTTTCCGGAGGTAAATAATCTGGTCGTAGGCGGAATTGAGGGCGTGCATTATACTTTGACGGAGGACGGCTATAGACAGGACGGTCCTGACTCAGAAAATTATAACTGGGGTGTCTGGGCATGGGGGATTACGGGTAAAGACAGTCCGACTGCTTATAATCCTGACCCGAGGGCAAATAAATTTGCTGAAATCTGTGATGCTAAAGAATATGCTCCGATAGTATCAACATTTACATTTGACAAGACAAATGTGGAGGCAGAGCTTGCCGTTATAGACAGCATTGTAGGAGAATACGAACAAAATTTCAACCTGGGCTTGTTTGGGGATGATACAGAAGCAAAGTTTAACGAGATGGTTGAGCGTTTAAACGAAGCAGGGCTTGATAAAATTATGAATGAATGCAAGACACAATATGAGGCGTTTTGCGCAGACAAATAATATAGCCGGTAAAAAATAAATACACATGGCAAAAGAAGGACAGTTGATATGTTGTCGGCTGTCCTTCTATAGCAATATGGGAATCTAATACTTTCGCCGGAAGCTTGCACTATTCAATATTGTTGTACGGAGGGAAATAAACATGAAACAGAAAAAAAGTAAAATAAGTGTCAAAGTATCTCTTTACATAGCTGTCATACAGATAGCTGTTATGTTATGCCTATTTCTGTTTATCAGTCTTTCTGTATCTGAAAATATGAAGCAGACAGCAATCAATACTATGCAGACTATATCTACTGACAGGGCAAGGCTTATAGAGGATTATATACGATCATCGGAAGAATTCCTTACTGCATACAGCAGGGCGGGGGAAATAGCAAATTTGCTGAATGCCCCTGATGATAAAAAAGCTATAGATGAAGCGCAGAAGTTTACGGAAACCTTCAGTGCTGACAAAGAATTTCTTGAAGGGATTTACGTGTGTGAGTGGAATACCCATGTTATGGCACATACAAATCCTTCCGTTCCTGGCTTGATTATGAGAAAGGACGATTCGTTAAAGACTCTTCAAGACTCTCTGCTTTCTTCGGATGGTGTATATAATGCAGGCATTATCATTTCGCCAGCCAGTCAAAAACAGGTTATATCAATGTACAGGGCATGCTATGACCAAGCCGGTAAACCGATAGGTTTTGTAGGGGGAGCCATATTTACGGCGGGAATGTTCGGGGAAATCAACGAACTTCCCATGAATGGTCTGGAAAACAGTAATTTTTATCTTGTCAATATCTCGACAGGCGAATATATATATAATAAAATAGAGGAAAAGGTAGCCACAGTTGCGGAAGAAGACTATGTACTCGATATCATAAATGAATTAAAAAAAGACCCCGGCAGACAAAGCGGCTATATTGAATATGAATCCGAGGGCAGGGAATATCTGTCTTCTTATTACCATATGGCAGATAAAGGCTGGGTATTCATTATGGAAGATTCAGAAGAAGAAATTTTTGCATCTTCTCAAAAGATGAATATACTCTTGTCCATATTCTGCATTATAGCTACAGTAGGCATAACTCTGTTGTCATTTATACTTCTGATGATATTTTTAAAGCCTTTAACCAAAATAAACAAATCCATAAACAGGCTTGGCAATGCTGATATATCTGATAATGATGAATTGACGAGGTATGCAGGAAGAACTGATGAGATTGGGCAAATCAGCAGGTCTGTAAAACATCTGCAGAGCTATCTGAAGGATATTGTGTCCGGCATAACAGAAAATGCCTTGGAACTGGATAATAGCAATCAAGAATTTTCGGATCACTTTAAAGAAATATATAATGCTGTTTCCGATATAAACAGCGCGGTAGAAGAAATAGCCATAGGAGCAACGAATCAGGCGAAGGATACTTTGGAAGCGGAACAGAAAGTTAAAGCTATTGCCGACGAGGCTTGTCATAATTCTGACAATGTTGGCAGCCTTGAATCAGCAATTTCAACAACCTCTGCATTATTTGAGGATATGACAAAAATATTGAGCGATTTGATGGATATTTCCGAAAAAACAGTAAAGAGCATTATTGAAGTAGCCGCCCAAATACAGGCGACAAACAAGTCAAGCGAAAAAATAAAAGAAGCCGTAAACATCATTAAAAATATAACTAGCCAGACTAATTTACTGTCCTTAAACGCTTCTATAGAGGCTGCCAGAGCTGGGGAAGCCGGTAAAGGCTTTGCTGTAGTTGCAGATGAAATCAGAAAATTGGCAGACGGAAGCGCACAGAGTGCGGGAGACATTGAAGCGCTTGTAGATGAGCTTGTAAATAATTCGGATGCGAGCATCGCGGAAACTGTCAAACTAAATGGTATTCTTGAAAAGCAAAAAGAGGAACTGCGGTTGACCCGGGAAGGGTTTGAAAATTTGAAAAAAGAGGTTGGCTTTGTCGAAAATGCCAGCAAACGCATAAATATCGGCAACGAAAAAATAACAGAAGATCAGAATGCTTTAAGCAGCATTGTAGAAAATCTTTCCGCGATATCAGAAGAAAATGCTGCAAGCTGTGAAGAAACCAGCGCTACGATGGAATCTGTTTCTACCGATATCAATATGTGCAGTCAAAGGGTTTTGGCTTTGGCAAAGCTTTCCGAAAACCTGAAATCTCAGGTGGCGCATTTTAAACTGTAAAATATTAGGAAACTGAAAATGTAACATATGATTTTTGAAATTAAGGTCATAATTACAGGCGTGATAAAGGTAAAGGTGCAATGATAAGAAATATGAAAGAGATAACAATAGAACATCATAAAAGAAGAGTTGCGGGTAAAGCGTATCTGCCATTGGGTGAACATTATCCTATATTAATACTTAGCCATGGATTTAATGGATCTGGCGATGATTTTAGTGCGCAGGCGCAAACTTTGGCGGAAAATGGTATAGGCGCAGTGACATATGATTTTTGTGGAGGGTCGCTGCGTTCAAAAAGCGATTTAAAAACTGATGAAATGACAGTTTTTACGGAAATGGAAGATTTAAACGCTGTGCTTGATGCGGTAATATCCTGGGCAGGCATAGATAAAGAGCGTATTTTCGTATTTGGAGGAAGCATGGGAGGACTGGTAACATCGCTTGTGGCTGAGGAACGTGCCGATGATATAAGAGGTATGGCACTGCTTTTCCCGGCACTGTGCGTAGCTGATGACTGGAACAGGCGGTTTCCGAATATTGAGGATATACCCGAAAGAGAAGAGCTTTGGAGTGTTCCGCTTGGACGAACTTTTTTTGAGACATTACATGGATTTTCAGTTTTTGAGAGGATAGGAAACTATCCGGGAAAAGTCCTTCTTATGCATGGTGATAAGGATCTGGTAGTACCTGTTGAGTACAGTAAACGGGCAAATGCAATTTACAATAATTCGCGCCTGGAAATTTTTCATGGTGAAGGCCATGGATTTACTTCTGATGGTAATGACAAAGTTACGAAACTGTTGATGGAGTTTATTAATGTGGAAAATTAATTAGGAGACAAAGTATATGTATATTAGGAAGGAATGGTTGGATGCGCTTTTAAAGATTGTCAGTCCGGTTATGGATGCGCTTGAGAGTGGGGAACTTAAAAAGAAAATGCCGCTTTCTTTCCATAATGAACGGGCTGAATTTGCACCATTAGAAGCATTTGGCAGAAGCATGTTAGGACTTGCGCCGTGGCTGGGAGTAGATAGTGGGGACTTAGAGGCAGATGAACAGATGCTGCAGAAAAAATACAGGGACAAGGCTGTGCGCTGTATAGCTATGGCAACAAATCCGGATTCTCCTGATTTTATGGTTTTTGATAGTGGCGGACAGCCATTGGTGGATGCTGCCTTCCTTGCCCACGCAATCGTGCGTGCCCCGAATTTGCTGTCAGAGGTGCCTGATGTGCGCCACAGTTTGGTAGAAGCACTGAAAAGTTCGCGCAGGATACCGGCTTTTAATTGTAATTGGATATTATTTTCTGCAATGGTAGAGGCAGGACTTTATACATTGGGTGAATCCTATGATATAATGCGTGTGCTATATGCGCTTAGAATATTTCAGGAGTGGTACAAAGGAGATGGGGTTTATGGGGACGGGAAAATGTTCCACTGTGATTATTACAATAGTTTTGTTATACAGCCTATGTATGTGGATTTAGTAAAAGTATTTTCAAAAGAAAGTAATGAAATTAAGGCGATGTCATCTGATGTAATTGCCCATGCGTCACGTTATGCATCCATACTTGAGCGGATGATTGGACCAGAAGGAACTTATCCTGTCGTTGGGCGCTCTATATGTTATCGCTTTGGAGCATTTCAAATGCTTGCGCAAGCTGCCCTGCAGCACCACCTTGAAACAGGTGTTTCTCCGGCTTCTGTACGGTGTGGTCTTACTGCTGTGATTAGACGAGTAATGGGTGCTTCGGATATGTTTGATGATGGAGGATGGCTTTTGCCGGGAGTGTATGGGTATCAGCCTGAACTTGCGGAAGAATATATTAATATAGGCAGTCTGTATTTGTGCAGTGCAGTATTCCTTCCGCTGGGACTTTCTCCAGCAGATCCTTTTTGGTCGGAGCCTGATGAAAGCTGGTCGGGAAAAAAGGTATGGTCAGGAGGACATATTCAGATCGATCATGCAAAAGACTGATATATGATGGATATCGTCCAGAAATATTTTGTGAAAGGTGTAATGATTGGTTCGGTAAAAGGTTAAAGGAGAAAAATATGCAGCTGAGTAGAGATGAAATGACATGGGTACAAGAAACTTTGGAGAAAGTAAAGCATAAGCTTGAAAAAGTGAGTAAAAGATCAAAGGACAAGATTCCCTATACCGCGGTTGGCGGAGTTCATGACGATAAATCAGGAGATGGAATCGGATGGTGGACTAACGGTTTTTGGGGCGGTATGATGTGGCAGATGTATATGCTTACGAAAGAGGAGTCATACAAGGAAATTGCTATGGAAAATGAACGAAAACTGGATGTCTGTCTAATGGATTACGATAAGCTTGACCACGACAATGGGTTTAAATGGCTGCCTACAGCAGTTGCTTGTTACCGTATAACAAAAGATACCGCATCCAGAAACAGAGGGCTCCTTGCGGCAGGTAATCTGGCAGGGCGTTATAACAGCGTGGGAAAATTTATACGGGCATGGAACGACTGGCCTGGCAGTGACGAGGATCATAGAGGCTGGGCTATTATTGACTGTATGATGAATTTGCCCCTGTTGTATTGGGCAAGTGAAGAAACCGGCGATCCAAGATTTGGGCAGATAGCGGCAAATCATGCGTATACTACTATGCAGAACTTTATCAGAGAAGATTATTCTGTCTGTCATATTGTGGAGTTTGACCCAGTTGGTGGCAAGATGGTAAGAAGTTATGGTGGTCAGGGATATGGAGAAGGATCGTCATGGACTAGGGGGCAGGGGTGGGCCTTATATGGTTTTACATTAAGCTACATACATACAAAAAATGTCATTTTCCTTAAAACTGCCGAAAAGATTGCGGGTTATTTTATGGACAATATTCCAAAAAATGGTCTGATTCCGGTGGATTTTCGGCAACCTGCCAATCTCTTCATAGAGGATTCTTCTGCTGCTGCTATTGCGTCATGCGGACTGATAGAACTGGCAAGGCAAAAAGGTGGGGAAGATGGAAGACTTTATCTTGATGCTGCACTCAAGCTGCTTCCTGCGCTTGCGGCAAATAGTATAAGTTGGGATGAGAGGGAAGACCATCTGTTGACAAAATGTACGGCTGCTTATCATGATGAAATGCATGAGTTTCCTATTATTTATGGCGATTATTATTTCCTTGAAGCACTTATGAAGCTCACCGGGGATGAATTGTTTATCTGGTAACATCTTAATAGACTTCAAAAACGAGAGCTTGCTCTTTCGGTGTAATGATTGGAGATATTGCAATGGGAAAATTTGAGATTAGGGATAACTTTTATTTGGATGGACATCCGTTTAAGCTTATATCGGGGAGCATACATTATTTCAGGGTAGTGCCCGAATACTGGCGTGACCGTCTTGAAAAGCTCAAGGCAATGGGCGCAAACACTGTGGAAACATACATTCCATGGAATGCTCATGAGCCGAAAAAAGGGCAGTTTAATTTTGAAGGTGGGCTTGACCTCGTGCGCTTTATAAAAACTGCGCAGGAGCTGGGGCTTTATGTCATACTCCGCCCTTCCCCGTATATTTGCGCGGAATGGGAGTTTGGAGGGCTTCCGGCATGGCTGCTCTGCGAGGACAATATGAGGCTCCGCGCATGCCATGAACCTTTTTTGGAGCATGTCAGGGCTTATTATGATGTGCTTTTTCCGATAATCACTCCGCTGCAGATTACAAGGGGTGGTCCCGTAATACTTATGCAGGTTGAAAACGAATACGGATATTACGGCGATGACGGGCGTTATATGGAAACAATGCGTGATATTATGCTTGAAAGAGGAGTGGAAGTGCCGCTTATTACCTCGGACGGTCCTTTTGAGGAATCGCTCTCGTGCGGGACGGTTGCGGGAGCGCATCCGACCGGCAATTTCGGCTCGCGCACCAGGGAGCGTTTTAAGGTACTTGAGCCATATGCAAAAGGCGGTCCGCTTATGTGCGCTGAATTTTGGGTAGGCTGGTTTGACCACTGGGGAAACGGCGGGCATATGACGGGCGATTTGGAGCAGAGCACGAAGGATTTGGACGATATGCTTGACTTGGGACATGTCAACATATACATGTTTGAGGGCGGTACCAATTTTGGATTTATGAACGGCTCAAACTATTATGATGAGCTCACCCCGGATGTGACTTCGTATGACTATGATGCCGTTTTGACGGAAGCAGGCGACTTTACAAAAAAATATGAAAACTATAAGAAGGTTATTTCAAAATATGCTGATATTCCAAGCGTTGAATTTTCGACTAAAATTGTCAAAAAGTCATACGGAAGGCATGAAGTGAAGGATAAAGTCGGTTTGTTTGAGACGCTCGGGAGCATCTCGTCTCCGATTGAAAGCACTTTCCCAATCTGTATGGAAAAATGCGGTCAGAGCTACGGATATATTTTGTACCGCTCAAGGCTTGAAAGAGAGAAAAATATTGAAAAAATCAGATTGTGGGGCGCAAATGACAGGGCTAACATTTTCGTGAATAATTCCCGGATTGCGACACTCTATGATAAGGAGCTTACCGCTGAATGTGAAGTGGCATCGGGGACAGCAGAAAAGGTACAAGGCGCATCGATAGACATTCTCATGGAAAATATGGGACGCGTAAATTTTGGGCCTATGATGGAGAGCCAGCGAAAGGGCATAGCGGGCTGCGTGCAGATAAACGGACATATACACTACGATTGGACAATGTATCCGCTTGAGCTTGATAATGTCGATAAAATTGATTTCTCAAAAGGATATACGGAAGGGCTTCCGGCGTTTTACCGTTTTGAACCGGAGGTTCGCGAATTGGGAGATACTTTTCTTGAGCTTTCAGGGTGGGGGAAAGGCTGTGTATTTTTGAACGGCTTTAATCTCGGACGGTACTGGGAGATAGGTCCCCAAAAACGCCTTTATATTCCCGCTCCGCTTTTAAGGAAAGGCATGAATGAGATAATCGTGTTTGAAACGGAAGGTAAGGCTGGTGGAATGATTGAATTAAAGGATGAACCTGATATAGGCTGAAAATGTCATTACAATTAATATTTATGCAGCTTTCGGCGTTTATTAAATCAGTATTGACGGCAAAAGTGAATTGGCGTAGCTTTACAATTATATTTAAATCAAATTGAGAAATTTGTATGCAGCAATATAATGATAAGAAGCTTATTATGTCATAGCGCATCATCATTCTCGAGTTTTTTATAGACAGAGAAATACATAGTCATAAAGCAGGCTATTCCTCCTATGGCGTTCGATATCGGCTCTGCGATAAAAACACCGTTTACGCCAAGCCCGGCTCTTGGCAAAATCAGGGTAAGCGGCACGACGATGAACGCTTTTCGTAAAAGCGAGAAAAATATCGCGTGCTTTGAATATCCGAGCGCCGTAAACGACGACTGCCCAGTAAACTGAAAGGCCATAAAGAAAAAGCCGAAAAAATACAATCCGAGCGCTTTTGCGCCTGTTTCAATAAGTGCTGAATCCTCCATAAATATAGATATCAAAAATACAGGCTCCTTTACCACAAAAAGCCATGCGGCAAGGGTATATGCAACACCAAGTATAGCGGTAAAGCGTATCCCCTGCCTGACGCGCCCGTATTTTCGAGCGCCGTAATTATAGCCGATTACAGGCTGGGCCGCGTTTGAAAGGCCGCTTACAGGGAGCGACAGTATATCGCGCACTGAATTTATAACAGTCATTATTCCGACATACAAATCCCCGCCAAATGTTTTGAGCGTTGCGTTGCACACCACCTGGACAAGACAGTTTGTACCCTGCATAATGAAGCCGGCAAGACCCAAGGCAGTAATCTCTTTTGTAAGCGATGGGTTTATTCTGATATATTTTCTTCTTATCTTCAGCAGCACTTTTTTCCCCGTAAGAAACCGTAATACCCATACGGCGGAAACCATCTGGCTCAGTACGGTGGCAAGCGCCGCGCCTCCTACGCCCATATTCAGTGCGTATATAAAAATCGGGTCAAGCACCAAATTCAGTAAGGCACCGATAACGGTAGTCATCATGCCTGTCCGCGGAAATCCCTGAGCATTTATAAATCCATTCAGGCCCGTCGACAGCATGACAAACGGCGTACCAAAGAGATATATTTTCAAATAAGCGTCCGCATAAGCATACGAGTCGTCGCTTGCCCCGAAGACATAAAGCACAGGTCTTCTGAAAATATAGCATATGACAAACATAACTGCGGAGCAGGCAAGCAGCAGCGTAAAAGTATTCCCGAGTATATCCTCCGCGCGCTTTTCCGCCTTCGCACCCCTTGCTATGGCAAAAAGAGGTGCACCGCCCATTCCGAACAGATTTGTAAACGCCGCGATAATCGTGGTAAGAGGGAACGCAAGCCCGATGCCTGTCAGCGCAAGGCTGCTTGCCCCGGGCAGATGCCCTATGTACACCCTGTCAACCACATTGTATAGGAGCTGTACAAGCTGGGCCAGTATAAGCGGCACCGCCTGCACCATGATGCTTTTCCATACGCTTCCCTTTGAAAAATCATTTGTATTGCTGCCTGATAATGCCATGTTAATCACCGTCTGATTATTATATTTACGTCTAAAAGGCAGTTATGCAGTGCTTGCCTTATAGCCTTACAATAATTTTATCAGTATTTGTGACCGCAGGCAATAGCGAGATTTTTCTGTCTATCAGACCGCCTGCGGCGATACAGATATAATGGCGCATGTTTTTGAGAGATTGTATAAAGAATGATTGTAATGTTTTGGGCAGTATTCAATAGATATACCGATTTTCCTAAATGGACCTGCATATGCGATTCGCTTACAATGAAAACATTATTAAATATAGCTGCGGAAGCTGCGCCTAATACAGAATTATTTAATGGTATTTGGATGGCAAATATGGAACTTAGCGTATTGTTTGCTTTTGCGTGCTTTTCATTTAAAATGATTTTCAAATGATGTGCGGGAGGCGAGAATCTCGTATGGGTAACATCATCCGCGGGGGTGTCCGATAAAAAAGTCACATCTTCTTATCCTTATAGTCGGAAGTCATCTTTTGCGGTTTTGACCGCTATATTTTTGCTGCAGAAAGCGTAGAGGTTTTCCATAATTTAACCCTGTCAGTATTCAGCATGTCAGAATATAATCCCTTTAGGTTTTCAACATATTTTAAGCTGAATATATCGTCATCGTAGCATATATACAGCAGCATATTTTTTATTGCGGGCGCTCCCAGCTTTAAATAGTTCTCTATGCGTATGCGTGCAGAGTAGTCATCTGAAATATGTTCAAAGCAGAATAAAATTTCCCTGCCGTTTATTTCGGTCTGGCAGCAATTGGCAAGCGGGAAGCTGCCGCCGCGGTATTTAAAAAAGCGCATGTTATCATATTCGCAGCTTGAGGAAGCGACTTCTTCCGTACCCGCGAATCTGGATAAGTCAGGGCTGTTTTTCCTGTATTCACATACAGCCTTTAAATGGGATTTTTCAGGGCTGCGGCTAAGGCAGGGGTAGCATCGGAAAAAATCAGTCCCGTCGCAGTCGTTGTCTGACGCGGTGAGTTTTAGTCCTTTAAGTATGAGTCCGCTGATGTTTGAAGTTTCAGCCCATTTGAAGATTTTCTCCCTGCGCTGCAGGTATGCGTCGTCGTGCCTGTCCATATCTATCCCCGGCTGTCTGCATGATATATGTGGCAGGCGGTTAGGAGAGAGGAAGCGTCGCACATCCTTTGTGTCAGGCAGCATTTCGTACATATTCTTAAAGTATGATATCATATTTTCAAATGTCCTGCTGCAGAAGCTGAAATTTTCAATAAAGCTTTCCCCGCAGCGTATAACGGCATCAGGGCAGTAGCTTATCAGTTGCTCATGCTCGGGATTTTCCAGAAAATAGGAGGCGGTGCAGACTATTGTGTCCAGCATGTTCCTGTATTGCTCAAGGGTATATTTCCCAGGCAGGGGATAAGCAGAAGCAGCGGCATCAGTGGTCAGCCCGCTGTATTTTCCAACGGTAAAGTGCAGGCATGTTCTATTTAAGGCTGTTTCATCAGAAAATGCGAGCGCGTAGTAGCGGTTAAGCTTGTCAATAATTGTGCCCTGCTGTTCGGTGCCCATGTCATTTTCAAAAAACATGTTTATGGGAACAGGGCGGCTGCATATAAGGTGCGCGTCCGCCTTAAAATGGTTACGGTTCTGGCTGAATGAGGAAGTCAAAAGCCTGCCGTTTGCATTTACGGGCGTATTCAGGCAGAATGAGTCAATGCTGCAGCGGATGCCGAAAGCTATGTGCAGAAATATCAGGCTTATGTTAGCCGAATGGATTGAGTGGTTATCATTTTTGTGTATTAAAAAGTGTTTCAGCAGGCATATGTATTCTCTTGGAATCTTTTCATTGCTTTCGTGGAAGGCGGCAAGCTCCTGAATGCCTTTGGAAGTAATGCTGTAAAGGTTTGTTCCTTTTACCGATTCACGGCTTATGTTTCCTGTCTTTAGCTGGTATGATATAAAATCGTTTAGTATTTTGGTGTTCAGGGTGCGCGGTGTTCTGTCAGGGCGTCGGGCGCAGAGCATATTGTAGGAGAGCTGCAGCAAAAGCCCCGTTATCTCGCGGGTGGTGCAGCCCCATATTATAAGGTGCTGGTAGAGTATGT
The DNA here is from genome assembly GCA_947623805.1 of uncultured Lachnospiraceae bacterium. GTDB lineage: Bacteria > Bacillota > Clostridia > Lachnospirales > Lachnospiraceae > COE1. Next base: position 20,106 of record CANQHZ010000036.1, read on the forward strand.
ATTTTATGCCCTTATAAGGGATTTCTATGTCTCCCGTCAGCATTCGGTTAAATATATTGATTGAGTAGGTCATGCTTTCATTCATAATTTTCTTCTCCATTTCTTTTCCATTTCTTTAGCTGTTTTTTATTGTTTGCATTATGCTGTTGGCATTAGGTCTGATATTTTTATAGGAATGTCGCCTGGTTTTTCTATGCGCGTGCATTTATAATATATGCGCCTGTCCTTTAGCTCGTATTTCCTGGCGAGGGATACGCAGGGCCATTGCAGCAACTCATATGTCTTATTGCTTGTTTCCAATGAAAAGAGGATAAGGCAGTTTCGGGTAAGCCTTAATATGTATGTCTTGCCGAGGGTAAAGGCGTCTTTTTCCGCAAGCGCGCGTATGAGCCCGTTGTAGAAGCTTTCGCATACGTCAGGGGCTGCCGTGGCAGAATATGCGTAAAAAGTTCCCGCCAGTTTTGGGCATATTGTATCGAAACACTGGGTTTCATATTGAAAAAGGCTTTTGCGTTTATACGGAACGGTTATGCCGCTGAATATTTCGCTGCATTGGGAAGAATATCCCATGCTCATTGAAACAGCCGTGGACTGTTCAAGCTCATCAAGCCATCCGTCCAGGGACAGCTTTGCTTTTGACTGTGTGAAAATGGTTTCATAGTATTTCATGGCTGACGGATAAAAGTCATCGGGACAGTCAAATTCACGCTCAAGCAGTGCGGACATCAGGGCTTTGAAGCTGGTCGGAAGCCTGCCCGATATGCCTGAAAGCCTGTATATGTCCTTTAAATCATATATCCTGCCGCCGTATATGCCGTAAGACTTTAACAAAGCATATACTTCCATGGCGTTAATTGATATGAATAAAGGATTTTTCCGTATAATGGTTTTCATCGATTTGACGGCGGCAGGGGAGGAGAGACTGAAAAACCATAGGTGTTTTCCGTGTATGCATATCAGGATGCCTTTTTGTCCTTTTATGGCTGCAGTTTCTGCCGCTATATGGCAGGAGGCATTTATGTCCGAAACATAAGGATAAGCCTCATATGTCTGTTCTTTTGTGCAGTAGGGAAGCAGCATATCGGATTTTCCTGCTATTTTTATCTGTGAAAGGGCATCCGCATCCAAGGAATAATTCTCAGGGTAATATGAGGCAGGATCATCATAGTATATATGCTGTGTTCCTTTAGCATTGTCGTTTTTTTTCGGAATGCTGTCGTGGATTGTGGGCGACAGCAGTGGGGCAGTGGGTGGCGCTGGCTGTTGAGCGTGGCTCTCGTTCTGTTTTATGCAGGTCTTTTTCTCTTTATTATCTGTAATTTCTTTATTATTTTTTTTAGAATTATTCTTATCAGTGTGTGCTCTGCCTGTCTGCCTGGCGCTCTTTTCTATAATATTGACGCTCTTATCTGTTACAGGTTTATCGTTTGTGGATGTATTTATGGCTGTATCGGGAATAACTGTATCCTGGGTGTTATCAAATCCGAAATAGCTGTCAAGACTTATACATGGAACTTGTGGTTTTGTTTCTTCATATATTTCATTCCGTTCATTTTTAACTTCATCATTATCATTAATCTCTTTCAGGGCGCTGTGTATTGCTTCTTCGTATGGGTATGAGTATTCTGGGCAGAGGGTACTCCATATTTCGGCCAGGGTATTTTCGGTAATTGCGCCTGTGTCAATGCGGCTTATGTGCAGGAGCTCATTATGAAGCCTTTCCCTTACCTTGTCGGCAGATGACGAAAGCTTCAGCTCTTTTATTAGCACGGTGTCAATTTTAATCTTTATAGAGCTTAAGGTGTCCTCTATGTTTTCAAAGTTAAGGAGGGCGCTGTTGGCTGCGAGGTATCTGAGTATGAATGCATTGAGCTTCACTTGAATTACGCATGGCTCGTCAGATGGCTCACACTGTACGGCTAATGAGGAACGCATTATTTCCTCATACTGTTTTGGGCTTTTGCCTGAGAGTGAAAGCCTTGCTTCTGGCGGTACGTTTCCAGTATGGAGAATGTATGCAAGCAGGGTGTCCTCGCTGTCTTTTCGCATGTTGCAGTAGGTCTTGGAATATCTGCATTCTGTGCATAAGGCTTTAGGTACGCTCACTGCGCCGAAGGCGTTTATCCGTGTGATGTCAAAACATCCTATGGGGTGTACCCGTTTTCCCTGCGGTTTGATTAGCTTTTTTTTCATTTCCCCGATTTCATCAGATGAATATTTACTTGGGCATAGCCCTTCGTTGTGGCAGTAGGATATGAAGCGGTCCTCCTGTTTGGCATCCAGTCCGAATACAGCCTGGTGTAGGACAAATAATTTTTCATATTCCGCATCGGTAAGCTTCTTGTCTGACAGGTATTTTATGCAGGGTGTGATAAGGTCATGGTACTGTTGCATGGAAAATTTCTCCTTTAATTATTTTGGGTTTATGAAATGACAAAGATGGGGGTTAAGTCAAGAAAAATCGGACTGAAACGGGATTATTTCCAGACAGGCAATTTGTGGCATAATGGTCATAATATATTGCAGAAATGGTTTAAAGTTTTTGATGCAGGTATGGGATTGATTTTGTCTCAAATATTTTATGGTTAAAAATCAAAATTAAAATGGAAAGAATATTAAAAATACACAGATGGAGGATAAGGAATAGGTAAGATAATCAAATCAGTTACTAGTACAATGCTGATAAATTTTTAAGCGTCGTTTATTTATAGAATATTATGTATTCTTGTAAAGTCTGAAAACCGTTGTAAAATATGGCTATATTGGGAAAAAATGCTTTTCGTCCAGGACGGAATGCGTTTTTTTCGCTAAAAAATTTTTTTATATGAAATTTGCTGCAAAAAGTATAATCAAAAGATAAAAAATATTGAGTTATGATTGTTTTTTGTTTTAATATGCTTCCTGCAAATAACAATAAGAAGGAGTGTATTAATGAAAATGAAAGAAAACAAGATTACAGGTTTAATATGCCGAATTGCAGTAACAGCTTTGGCATCAGTATTTATTGCAGGCAGCAATGTCCGCGTTAATGTTGCATTGGCGGCAGAGGATGGTCATAAAAATGCGGTTAGCCAAATGATAAGCAGCAGGGCAGTTGATTTAAAGGTCAGTATGGTAGAGGATGAGCCAATAGAAGCTGAAACGACTAAAGCAGAAGAAATAGAAACAGAGCCGGAAACCGAAACGGAATGTGTGGCAGAGAGTGAGGAGGTTGAAACACAGCCATCGCTTGTTGAAGAAACGGATTTATTGTCAGTTCAGCCAAAGCCAAGGGTAATTAAGGTGTTTGAAAATCTGACAAGGGAACAGATGATAATGTTTATCTCACTTGGGTTTATAGCGGGTGTTCTTGCAGGAGGGCTTATGATTGGGTTTATTCAGCCTTTTATTGCCTACAGGCGCAGCACGAGGTTTTTTGTAAAAGGGATGCTCACTGGAAAGGCAAGGGGAATGAGCGTAAACATAAGCGCTCCGATAGGCAGTGAAAATGTCATGCGCGACAGGGATGGAAATTTCAGTTTTAAACGACTGTTAGTCAATAATCCCTATGAAATTACGGTTACTGACCATGACAATGTGGTAAGGGCAAGGATACAGGCAATCATGAGAAATAAGGAATCGTATTGCGAAGTCCTGGAAACAGATGGGATAAATGTTAAGGCTGTTACCATAAAGAACGGCGTGCATATGGATATTTATTGATGATATATTTTAGAGGGCAAAAATGAAAAAATTACGCCGGGCGTAAAAATTTCATTTTTGCCCTCTAAGTTTTAGGAGATTTATTGTTATGTCCAGTCCTCTATCGTTAAATCAGCTACGCGGTTAAATTCCCTTGTGTTGTTTGCTACAAGAATAAGCCCCTTTGATTTGGCATGCCTTGTTATTAATGTGTCCATTGGTCATATCGACGTTCCTCTCTAAAATTGTAATGGGTGAGAGGAACAGGGACAGTGCAATACGATTCCTGCCTGTCGCCATGCATTAGTTCGACATGGGAAATGACCAAGAGCTCGATGCACAGTGAGGCAAGGTTCACTATAAATATACTTGCAAACAAAAAGGCAGCATATTTCTATGTAATCGCTTATACGAATATGTGATGCGTTGGATTGACTGTGTTCTGTAGGACTTGTGGAAGCAGACAAAAGCAGAGGAATAATTTGGCATACTTCACGTATTTTAAAGTATGGAACAGTGTGAACACTTTACGGTTCTTGAATTTGCAACGAAAAAATGGTATAATAAAATCACAAGAAGAGAGGATTAATATATATGGCAAATATATACGACGGGGCATTTCGTACAATTTTAAATGACTGCCGGAAGCTAATTATCCCAGTAATTAATGAGACTTTCGGGGAAACATATACAGGTGAAGAAGAAATATTTTTTTTCCTAATGAGCATTTTATAGACCAGCAGGACAAAGCAGACAAAGAACGCATTACGGATACAAATTTTACAGTTTTTGGAAAGACACCAAAGAAATATCATATTGAATGTGAAAGTAGCTTACCAGATGGGAGAATTACTATAAGGCTTTTTGAGTATGATGCACAGATAGCTCTTGATGAGGGTGAAGTTACAGAGGAAACTTTGACAGTGACATTCCCCAATACGGCAGTTTTGTATCTTCGGACTTACAAAAAGACACCGAACAAAATGAAATATGTCATCATCACGCCAGGAGGAACGGTGCAGTATGATGTGCCGATTATGAAAGTACAGAAGTATTCGCTTGATGATATTTTTGAAAAACGTCTGCTGATACTGATACCGTTTTATATTTTCTCACATGAAAACAGTTTTCCGGAGTATAATGGTAATGAGCAGAAATTGGCGCAATTAAAGGCAGAATATCACGAAATTTTAGAAAGGCTTGACAAACTGGAACGGTATGGAGAGATTGGGGCGTTTGATAAGCGGACAATTATAGAGCTTTCTGGAGATGTGATTAAAGAGATTGCACAAAAATATAAGAATGTACAGGAAGGTATAGGTGATATGATGAGCGGAGCATTAATTGAAACGGAAGCAAGAAAGATTTTGAATCAGGGCATCAGCGAAACAAAAAGGAACGCAGCGCTTAATATGCTGAAAAGAGGAAAATTAACAGTCCAAGAAATAGCAGAGGATTTAGGTCTAAGTGTTGCGGAAGTGGAGCTGCTTGCAGGACTTCAGTCAGTGTAAAATGATAGTGTTAGAATATATAATATAACAGCATTTTGATTATCCTTATAATTGCGTTAGTATAAAAGCCTGCATATAGTAGCAAAAACAAAGAATTATAGGGGAAAGTTAAAAGTTATTTAAAAAATATAATATAATTTTGAGGGCAAAAATGAAAAAATTACGCCGGGCGTAAAAATTTCATTTTTGCCCTCTATTTTTTTAAGTCAGCAGAAGCAGTTGAAATGCAAATACAGCACAGTAAGTTTTTGAGGATTTGTGCGACGGCTTTATGAAAAGATAAGAGATGAAATTTTGAGACACATTTAACTATTCGCAAAAGGCTGGTTTAACGAATACATCAATATATCTGAAATGAAATATCTAAAAGTTACAGAATAAGGATAAAAAGTAACAGATTAGGACAAATTAGGATAAATAATTGTATTTTTTGCTTAATTATGTTATATTCAAATTTAATGTGTAAATTTGGGTTATTTCAATACGGTTAATATTTTTTTAATCGGTTTGGCGCTGGAAAACTGAAAAAACACAAAATGCAAGTTATATAAAAGCAAAAAGGACTGACAAAATGAGAGGATTTATTAAAATTTTTGAGCCCTATAATATGGTTATAGATGCACTTAACGATAGCTTATGGGTTGCAGATGCGATAAATATGGAAAAAAGCAACAATGAGGATTTGTATACGCACAGCATTAATGTGGCTGTATATACTGCTTATATATTGTATTTTGGCGACAGTTCGCTGAAAGAATCCTGCAATAATGATACTAAATCTGTTATTTTAGGCGCTCTGCTGCATGATATTGGTTATATTGCCGCAAAGAGCATTCCAAGCCGCAGGGAATCTTTCAATATGACTGAGACTGAAAAAATATGTTTTGAAAATCATATATCATTGGGGCTTAACTATGCACGGGAGTTTACGGACAACAAAATAATCAGAAACATAATCAAAATGCACCATGAGAATCTGAATGGTACAGGATTTCCCAAGAAGCTGGAGGCGCCTGATATTCCCAAATATGTGAGGGTTGTTTCCATTGCAAATGCGTTTGAAAACTATGTGGCGCGGCTTCCTGAAGAAGATATTTCGGCGGATCTGATAATCCCAAAGCTTAGGCAGTCTATAGATAATGACGAATTGAACCATCGTTTTGACCTTACTCTTATCACGACATTATTCGATAATATGTCAAATTATATAGAAACAATTTCGCCTTTATGCAGGTCTATCTACAAGAGCTGTGATAAGCTTATGAACCCATAATGTCAAAGTGCTATAATAGAGGTTAAAGGGAAAACTTTCTCTGTGCGGTTCAGGAAACTGATTTACCCAAAGATTGAATAAAGCCTGTAAAAATGAGGACAAAAATAATATCTACAAAATCTTAATATTGGAAAACTTCCCCATGTCCTTCACAAGATGTAAAGGAACTTTTTCGTACCTTGAAAGCCATTTTCCCTGTATTCCAAGATAATCCGCGACATCCTGTGGGCTTGCGCCATTGCTTAATAATATCCGTATTCCCATATTTCTGATTGACAGGAAGGTCAGATTGCTGCTAAGATTATTTTCTTCCGCAGTCTTTTTCAGAGCGTGTTCAAGGCTCCGTACAGCATATTGGCTTCGGCGCTTGGAGATTAGAAGATATTCATAGTCAATGCTTGTGCTGCTATGAAGCTGCTTAATCATAGGTCTGATATCTTCCGGCACTGTTAAATATCGCGGATATTCCCCTAATTCATTGGAAGATGCAAGCCTGATGTACATTTTTTCATTGTCATATACAATCTGCTTTTTCTTTAAATCGGAAATTTCACTTACAGTAAGGCACATTTTAAAGGCAAGGCATACTGCGGTTTTGAGGCTAAGTGTAGGGCAAAATGACAACAGGGAGTCAATACTTTCGAGGCTGGGAAAATCCTCATCATAATACTCAAGCTTGTCAGGAATTTTTACAGTGACATAACTGAAAGGGTTGCCATGACTGCAGCATGGAAAATCCGCATTAATTTCACTGGTTTTGGACAGGGTGAAGAGATGCTCATAAAACGCTTTCAGCAGAGCAATCATGCTTTTGACATATATCGGCTTATAGGTACCGTTATTTATGTCGCTGATGCAGGAAGCGTAAAATATCTGAGCATCATTGTATGTTATATGGAAGATGCCCTTGCCGCTGCGTTCGGATAGTTTTTTCAAAGAGGTAATGGTATTTTTCTTTCTCTGTGGCGCTGCTCTATAACCTGACATAAGCCTGTTAAAGTCTTCATCGTCAATTTTCATATTGATGCTGTATTCTGGCAATAAAATCGCCTCCTCATTTGCTAATAAATGTATTTGTAAATATTTTAACACAAATTGCGTAACATGTACAGAGCTACGCAATTAATTCTCTCCACTCTCATTTTTTGAATAGTTTCAGGTAATGTTTAGTAAAAATTGGTAGATTCTGATTATAAAATTTTTGTATGGTGGGGGGGTGTTTTATTGGATTTTTGATTTGTATGGAAGGGGGAGAGTTTGTTTTTGCGTAATATTATACATGTTACGCAATTTATACCAATAAGTTCTTTTAATATATTGCCATAGCAGATGAAAAGTATTCTAATCATAAGAACTTCTCCTTTTGAAAGGTCGTGATATACCCCATTTTGCATTGATTTATCGGGTTTTCCAACACTCAAATCATTTCCATGTATAGTAGTCAAATCACAGTCAAAAAGGGATGTTCAGACTACTCCTTTATTTGTCCCAAGAGTGTTCATCATTTAACGATGAACCTATTCATTCCTACCCATGAAAGTATAGCATAGAACCGCTTGATTTTCCATTAGAAAAGGAATGGACTATTCCATCCCCATCAAAAATATTTATTTAGATTTCTCTTGAAATAATAAGGAAGTCGCAGAATAATTCAAACCATATTCTATTTTTTTTCAATCACATAAAATAGTTTGTTTCCCACTGATATTGAAGAATACCTGTTCTTTATAGCCAATAAAGTATAATCTATTCTATCATAATATCCTGTGCTACCACCTTTAGCAATATTAATTAATAGACTTTCTGACCAAACTTCTCAACTTTTTTCGTAAATCATTGAATACTATGTTGGGAAAAGCAAATTCCCTTCTAAAATTCTAGAAATCGATATGTATTTTAATGACTGTTGCATAGCACTGCCTATTCTCATCACTAATCAGAATCTATTTTTTTATCAACAAACCTATATTTCTTTTTCACTAATGCCTCTGGATTGTCTCTCTGTTCTCCTTTTTTATATGGACGAACTGGTATTACCCTACCATCCGGCAATGTTCTCTCATGTCCTCGCACTGTCCAAGCAGGCATATGAAAATGCCGATTCGAGTTCGATTCATCATATTTTATTCTATTTCCATCTTCATCAACAGGAATAACTTTCTTAACCAACACAATATGATTTCCATCTCTATATTCATCAGAACTATCTGCTACCGATTCTCGCTGTTTTACCACTTGAATCTCCTCCGGTCTAGTATTCATTTCAAATTGAACACCCGTCCAAAAATTTCCTAACCAATATGACAACATTGCTATATCATCAAAAGTAAAGAAATCTAACGCAATCTCTGAAATACAAATAGGCTGTATGTATGGTCCTTCATCCTCACTGATTTCAACAACAGCGGTCTCCATCTCCATACCAGTATCTTTATCAACTAGACATACAGAGAAAGCACAATAAACCGATTTCTCGATATTCTTAAAAGTAGCATATAAAGCATACGCTTCAGATTCTTCTCTTCTCTTACTTACATTATTAAGCAATACTCCTATTTGAGTATCGGAGGATATATTTCCAAATATCTCTAGTCCAAATTCCTTTAATGCAATATTTTGTGAAAAAAAATCTACACCTCTACCAATATATGATATCTTATCTGCCCCATTGTCTGTAAGGTCAAAAAAGTCCACAGGATTAGTAAAATCAACGGATTTATTATCAATGATTATATTAGAGAAGTTCACATCTTCTTTTATACATTTGCTCCAGTACCATTCTATACCTTTTGATTTTGAAGGCAATTTATTAGATCTAAAATTCAATTTTTAGCACCCTCCATTCCAGAATATCTCTCTTTTGATTATACAACTTATTATTTATTTTTCCCACTACTTTTCAGACAAAAATAGACCGATCAGATTGCTCCTGTCGGCTACAATTCTTTTGCCTCATATTTTTCCTTTTCTTGCGCCCGTTCATCTGAAATTCATCATGTGACATGATTCTGGATACTGCCGTCGCAAGATCACGAGCTGTCCCCTGCGCATGATATGCATCAACAGCATTATGCTTATGGTATATTGCGAAATGTCGGAATGTAGGATATTCCCTTTCAAGCAGGTGCCAATAATGACCTGTGTTTTTGGACTTCAAAGTGATTGCAAAAGCTCCTGCCTGTAGCACATCAAAATAATTTCCTTTCAATTCTTTTAACTCTTTTTTCGTTATCATAAATGTCTCCCATATAAAAATGCGAATTAAAAACACTCTGAGTCAGGCAGTACCAGCTTTCTAAAGATTTAACGATTGCCTATTTATTGTCAAAAATAGCAATACATTTTTATGTGCAATATTTAATCTATGCTATATCTATCTTCACCATATACTTCCTTAATAAGTTCATCTTCTGTATATGATTTAATGTTAGAATTGTCTTTAAAATTATTCTCATATTCATCAAGCAGAATGTTGCCTGTATTATCCTGGCATTCCTCATTTTCAGTCTTCCTAGAATGTTCATCACTCATACGAAAGCCGACTAAAGAATAGTATTCATCCAACAAACCGATATGAAAAGGCACCATTGTAAGGCTCCCATCACTTTCTTTAAACACTGTAAATCCCAGCTTTACTGCATCTTCATAATTATATACAGGTTCTGTAATCCCTTTTTTTAGTTTTAACCCATATACAACCGCTGTATAATGGCTGTTTCTTTTATTCACCTGATAAACATATACGATGTCACATCCCAGCATTCTTACGCGCATCTCTTCAAGATAAGAGGTAAATAGCCCATAATCATCATCCATTGGAACATATCCGAATTTTTCAATTTCATCAAGAGCCAGCTCAGAGATAAACCTGTCGTATTTTCCCTCGAGCATTTCATTTACAAGCCCATCTATATAATCTGCTATTGCATCGGCTGAATCTGCCTTTTCAGTTACCTCAACCAGCATCCTGTTCCCACTGTCTTCCGATAATGTCTGTTTTGATGAAATATCTTCATATATTGATGCTTTGCTGCCGCCATTATGGGCATTTACTGATTTAAACATAATAACCACCACCACTATCGCTGCCGCCGCCATTGCCATTATTATGGCAGCTTTGGCATACGTCTTACTGATTTTATTTTCCCTACGCATATCTGTCCTCCCCATCAATCCCATACGCTTATCGGCGAACGGTAAAATCTTGTAAAAGCTGCAGGCTCATTTCCCCTATAATAACTGTCATATTCATTTTTGTTGTAACAGACCTTGCTGCATCCATTTGGGAACTTTTCATTTCCTGTATTAACGCAATGCGAAAAAAGCTTATGCCCGTTCTTCTGGCCTATGCACACGGCATAGTCCTTTATGCCTCTGCCGTTGTCACAGACGGCAATGTCTCCCGTCATAAGCTCCTGGGATGATATTTCCAAGCAGTATTTGTCAATGCTTCCCAAATCATAAAGCTCTTTCGGAACATATGAGAAAGTGTACATATAAAGCATCTGCACATAAGCTTCATTTCCTATGCCGTATACACTTACCAACGATGCTGGACAGTATTGGCTGGGTTCTATTATTCCTCCCCACTCATATCCCCCTTCCTTATATATCATTCCATTGTTGTATTTGAACGCCATGCGGCATAAAAGCATTGCATACGATTCGCCATCCCTGCGCTCCGTTGATATTATATTTGTAATATCTGGCTCATTTTCCCAGCCGTAATCGCCGCTGTTTTCCATGCTTATGGCAGAATCCGCTGCCTGACCGTATTCTTCCGCCTCTGATTTGAGCCCGTAAGATGTTTCTGTTTTACTGTCATCTCTTTGTTTCTTTTCGTCTTCAAATTTCTTTATCTCTGCACCGCTTACTTTGACCGTCAATGCCATAACCGCTACAATTGTCGCTGCTGCGGCAAAAATTGAACATATCATTAACAAATAACGTCTTCCCATGCCAATTAGTCCTAACATGTCCGAGGTCAGTATGGACGCGCGCACACCACTATGCGATTTTTCCAGTAATCTGTTAAATCCCCGAACAAAACCCCTTTCTTAGAATTTCTTGCGTCTACAAATTTTCCGTCGCCAACATATATGCCTACATGAGATACATTCCTTACGGATTTTGATTTTCCTTCGCCCGCAAAAAATATAATATCGCCCTGCTTTAAATTGGATACCGATACGCTTTTATTTTTTCTGACATATCCTGCCGCGTAGCAGGATGCGCGTGATGTGCTGCCCGAATTGCCCCATGGCGGTTCAATCGCACACATATTCAGGCACCATAATACAAGACCTGAGCAGTCAAAGGTATCCGGTCCTGCGGTTCCCCATACATAAGAGCATCCGACTTTGGACATAGCGTAACGCGAAATTGTACCGCCAATATCGTCGTTATATTCAATATCGCCGTCAGGCATTATTCCCGCATCGTCCTCGGCCTCTATTTTTGATTTTATGCCGCTGAAAAAATCTTCGTTTGGAATGTATACATCCTTGCCATGCTCAGTCACAGACACAACGGTTCCGTTATTTACAATGTACGCGTCATATTTAAGCGCGACCCTTTCTCCTCCTGGAAGCTGCTCTACCATATCCATAAGCCAGTTAAAATCATACCTGTCAGGATTGTCAAAGCATTCCCCAACGCCTTCAAAAAAGGTCTGCACGCCTATCGCCACATTCATCTGCCCTACACAGTATGCAGTCATCGTGCTGTCCCTGCCGTTGACCAGCTCTGTTGCACTTACATCCGGATTACCGTCTATGTCCTTGTCTATGGGATAATAAGTGTACAAAAAACCATTGCATCCTCTCATAATCAATGATTTTGGCTCAAACCATATGTATCTTCCCGACTCAGTGTCAGGGTCACCCACACAATGGTATATAAACGGCAGTTCCTGGCTCTGTTCATATGTATACTTGCTTTTCAGTTTGCTTGCCACGTCAAAGCCGTATCTATAATCGACAATAAAAAAATCCAGTATTTCATCTATCTCATCATTCGTGATTTTTCTTACCTCCGTTTCAACCTTGTTTTTACATATAGGACAGTAGCTTTCTTGAAGTATGTCCCCGCAGTACGGGCAGTAGCCGTTTTCAATTCTCCTGCTGTCATTTTCAAGGTCTTCGGAATCATTGCTGTCGCAGACGGGACAATCCCCTTCACCATCAAGTCCCCGCCCGCAGTCAATACAGAATGCCACGACTCCATTGTCGTCTGATGCGTCACTTGATTCATACCATATGTGGTTTCCTGATGACGCCTTCATGACAAGCAGCGAATAGACAACCTGCCAGTCTATGGTATACAGCTTTTCTATTTCGGCAGAATCATAAGAATATACTATTTCCGTATCATAATCCGAATACTCTACCCAGTCATATTTGTCAACATAAATAGTGGTTTTATTTCCCTGTGAATCGGTAACAGTTTCCGGTACATCCTCCTCGACAAGCTCATACAGCGAATACTCATGCAGCGCCGTAACAGCCGTTGACCTGCTGCGTGCAAGTGATGCACCGCTTATCTGACGCTCATTGAATTTTTTGATCTTTTTGAGCATCCTTTTCATCTGGCGCTGTGTAACAGCACAGTTCTGGAAATAGTATTCAAACGAAGCGTCCGATTTGCAGACTGCTATAATATCATCTATTGTTGCATTGTCATAGTCAATCTCAATGACATTATCCCCGATGCTGCTCATAATGCCGTCTTTCAGTGACATTATCCCCATAAATCCTCCAGCCGCCATCATAAGAAGAAGAACCAGGGGAAGCAGCGGCAGCATGATAAATATAACAGCCTTTGCTATGTTTTTCTTTATGTCCTTTCTCATTTAACCTCTCCATGTTCATATTTTTATTTTTTATAAAAGTAAATTTCAAATGCAGAGGTTATGTCAACATCCAATCTTTAGGTTATTAAAATATTAAAACTGCCTGCACTTAGGCAGACAGCTTTAATAATGGTTATATGTCACATTTATCCAGCATCAGGTCAATCAATGGAATGGCGAAAAATAAAGCAAGGTTCAAATCCCTGTAATCTTTTTTTACGGAAAAATAGAGTAGACCTTCGCAGTTATAACATGGATGAAGCCAGTTACAATATGAAAATACATACTCACCGTCATATTGCAGCGCATTACAGGATGATAGTCTGTCACCGATAATGATATCGTTCATCCATTTTGCGACTTCAGATATCCTTCGTTCGCATTCCGACATACACTCAGGCTTTTTTTTCATCACCTTGGTCAGATTTCTGTTGTAGACGGTGTTAATCTCCAGAGTTTCAGGAAAAACATCATCACATGCCATATTCATGACATCCTCCTGAATATTAACTATATTCTCTTCGACCATTATAAAATCTTTTTGACTAACAATGCTTTTAAAAGTATCTTTTATACGCTTATCCGTTTCTTTTAATCCCCCTCTATCTGACGAAAAAACGGTTTCGCAGATTTCATCTGTAAAATCTTTACTTTTGTAACTGCTACTTTCATGGACATAACCGTATTC